>NZ_JATABI010000025.1:0-52120 GCF_036533795.1 Vibrio sp. M250220
CCGTTAGACAACCTAAAATAATCAAATCGTAATTCTGAAATAGCCACACCACCGTTTTCACTGCCCTTAATCCTCTCAGACTGAGTATCAGTCGACATTTCACTTTCATCACCACAAGCAATAAGTGAAATTGCCAAAGGAAAAATAACAATGATATAAAGAAATCGCTTAAAAAAACCAAGCTGAGTTGAGCTTATCGCAACATTCATAAATACACCAACTTTATCCCGCAACATCGTTATACTTTAAGCCCTCTAAGAAAAGCACCTCAACACAACTGATAATAAACAAAACAATAAAAACAATTGTATCAACTAAGTATCGATATTAACAATTAACTTATTTACCATTCTTTAAAGGCTTTGATGCTTAAATCGAAGGAACTAATTCACGAAGCTACGATCTGATCGCTACAGCCATCAATTGTCGTAGTCTCATGCCTAAGCCTCGTCATAAAACAACGAACTGGAAACATGACAACAAAGCCCTAATCAACCGCGGTTCTCTGACCTTTTGGATTGATGAGGAAGCGCGTTTTCTCATTACCATTGTGAGCACTGCAAGGTTTATGGCGAAGGTGAATGGAAGGTTAAGAAACATGGCCTTGAAGGGAAGCGTAGGTGTTGGCGTAAGCTGCATATCGACCAGATACAAGCACCCTCTCAACTTAGCAGTAGCCTGTTAGAATCTCTACGGCTCCAACAAAAAGTGGAAAAACGCTATGGCTACCATGTCTTCTCATCGAATTAAGCATCAAAGCTTGTCGTAACAACAAAAATTATTCACTTTCTTTTGTTCATCCAGCTATTGATTGCAAAGATTGATGCTTTTACTATCACTTTGCTTCTTGATGATAGCCAATCCGAGTACATCACAGCAGATTTGTGGCAAGGCGATAGAGCAACTATCCAAGAGTGACTTTGACTGCGCTTTGCGCATTTTTTGACGCTCCATGTTTCTTTGTCATCACATTGAAACATGCCTATAACTTGTTGGAGACTGGCTATGGCTGCTGCTCACTCTGTTTTAGATTTTCAATCTTATTCTGCTGGTGCTCTATCTGCACCAGAATCTCAACTTATTCAATCCTCGGTAGAGCAATTTGGCGCACCACTGCTGCTGCTAGATTGTGATATTGTTCGCCAACAATATCGTGCCCTAAACAACGCACTACCTAATGTCACTTTGCATTTTGCGCTTAAGCCACTGCCGCACCCAGCCGTTGTACAGACACTATTGGCTGAAGGAGCCAGTTTTGACTTAGCAACCAGTGGTGAAGTTGACCTAGTGGCAGAGCAAGGTGTACCAGCAGAGCGTACTATCCATACTCACCCAATCAAGCGTGACCGTGATATTCGTGACGCACTGGCGTATGGTTGCAGTGTTTTTGTTGTCGACAACATTAACGAGTTAGAAAAATTCATCGCCTACCGTGACGAAGTGGAATTGCTCGTGCGCCTGAGCTTTCGTAACTCAGAAGCATTCGCGGATCTTTCGAAGAAGTTTGGCTGTACTCCTCAACAAGCGCTAGAGCTAATTGCGCAAGCACAAGAGTGGAATATTCGTATCAAGGGGCTCTCGTTCCACGTTGGGTCACAAACCATGAATCCACAGAAATACGTTGACGCAATCGACACCTGTAATCACCTCATGGAGCAAGTTGTTGAGCATGGTTTACCTGCGTTAAGTACTCTTGACATCGGTGGCGGATTCCCTGTGAGTTATAACACTCAGGTAATGCCGATTGAACTGTTTTGCCAGCCGATCAATGCGGCTTTAAACCAACTACCAGAAACGGTTCAGGTTATTGCCGAACCAGGGCGTTTTATTGTTGCTCAAGCGATGACGGGCGTTGCATCAGTGATGGGACAAGCAGAGCGTGATGGACAGATTTGGTACTACCTAGATGATGGTATCTACGGTTCATTCAGTGGTTTGATGTTTGATGATGCTAAATACCCTCTCACGACGATAAAACAGGATGGAGAGTGGCTACCGAGTATTCTTGCAGGCCCTACATGCGATAGCATTGATGTGATTGCGGAAAACATCATGCTGCCAAAACTGAGCAATGGTGACTTAATTGTCAGCCGCATGATGGGCGCTTACACGAGTGCCACAGCAACTGACTTTAACTTCTTCAAGCGTGCACAAACCATTCTGCTCAATGAAGAAGCAACCGAGCAAGCTCGCTTGCTTGGTTAAAAACAAACAAATCCGGCGCGTAACCGATAATCCGAAATAAATAAAAAGGCCCTGCGTATCAACGCAGGGCCTTATCTATTCAGTCACTGTAATCTTTACAGCATCTTACGTGCAGCTTCAACTACCACTTTGATTGAACGAGCTTCTGCCTCTTTTAGAGTTGAATGATCCGGGATTTCTTTCTGAGTACGGTTGATGATTACACCCGCTACACAGCCAGCTTTAAGACCAGAACTTGCACACATAGTAAGAAGTGTTGCAGATTCCATTTCAAAGTTGAGAACGCCCATCTCTTGCCACTCTTTCATAGAGCCTTGGAAGCGCTTAACAACACGACCCGAGAAAGTATCGTAACGCTCTTGGCCTGGGTAGAATGTGTCACTTGATGCCGTTACGCCCATATGAACCGTAGCGCCACTTTCTTCAACCGCTGCTTTCATTGCTGTCGCAACTTCAAAGTCTGCTACCGCTGGAAATTCCATTGGAGCAAAGTGCAAACTTGCACCATCAAGACGAACAGAACCTGTAGAGACAATCATGTCACCCACGTTAACGTGTGGTTGAATTGCACCAGTCGTGCCTACGCGTAGGAAGGTACGAACGCCAAGTTGCGCTAATTCTTCAACTGCAATAGAAGTAGAAGGGCCACCAATACCAGTTGAACATACGACAACAGGCTTGCCATCAAGCTCAGCACGGTAAAGTGTGTATTCACGGTGGCTAGCAAGGAAAACTGGGTTCTCCATTTCTTCTGCAATTTTTTGAACGCGTGCTGGGTCACCAGGAATGATCGCTAATGTTGCGCCAGCGAGATCAGATTCAGTAACACCAAGGTGGAATACAGCTTGAGACATAGGGGACTCCTTATTGTGGCGAAATTTGGTTGATTAAATTTTACCATTCGCTCTATAAATTCATCGGGTACAGAACATACTGTAACCAACTACTAAGAGCTTTATAGTGATACCGATCACAACAACGATCGCAACAAAAAAGCACATTGCAAACAAAATCGTTTTCGATCACATTTTTTAGCAAATCCAATTTGTCAGTTGCATAAAAAATAGCCCTTACATCATAAATGTAAGGGCTATTTATTGTTCTATCCACTAATCGAGTTGGGACTTAAACTTTAACAATCGCAACGCATTGAGTGTCACTATCGCTGTCGCGCCACTATCAGCCAGTACCGCCACCCACAAACCCATTAAGCCGAGCAAGCTGGTAATAAGGAAGACTCCTTTTAAACCGAGTGCCAAAGCGATATTTTGACGAATTATGCCTAACGTTGATCTCGATAACTCAATCATTCCCGCAAGCTCAGTCAAGCGGTTATGAGTCAAAGCTGCATCGGCCGTTTCTAGTGCTACATCAGTACCACCCCCCATGGCAATACCAATACTTGACGCTTTCATCGCAGGAGCATCGTTAATACCGTCTCCAACCATGGCGACATTATCGACCGCCGATAGCTGTTCAACGTAACTCACCTTATCTTGTGGCAGCAGACCAGCCTGGTAGTCAATACCGATCATTGAGCTAATAGCCCGTGCACTGCGAGGGTTGTCACCCGTCAACATGATAGAGCGAACACCCAATTTTTGTAACGCTTTAACCGCTTGTGCTGAATCATCTCGCAAGGTATCTTGCCACGCAATTACCCCCATTACTCTTGCTTGATTTTCAATCGCGACCACAACGGTTTTACCTTGCTGCTCTAACCCTTCAATCTGCGTCAGCCAATTTTCACTAAGTGGAAGAGTCACTTTACTTGGTGCTGTAACCTGATATTCAACATTATCAACGACACCTCGAACGCCAACGCCAACCAAAGCTTGCTTATCTTGGGCTTCGGGAATGTCAATGCCCATGAGTTTGGCTTTGTTCACTAGAGACAACGCCAATGGATGGCTTGAGCCGACTTCAATAGCAGCTATTTTCTCCATTAAGGTCATTTCGGTCCATTCACCAAAGGCAATAAGATCGGTCACTTCTGGTTTACCTTTGGTTAAGGTACCCGTTTTATCGAAGGCGACTGTGTCGATTTTTCCAAGCTGCTCTAAAGCTGCCCCACCTTTGATCAACGCCCCACGCCTTGCTGCCGCCGCAAGCCCAGACGTAATCGCTGCCGGTGTAGATATAACCAAAGCACAGGGACAGGCAATAAGCAGTAATGCCAAACCTCGATAGACCCAAGTTTCCCAAGGTTGAGCAAACAGAAGCGGAGGCGTGATGATGACAAATAGTGACACCAACATCATCAAAGGGGTATACCAACGACTGAACTTATCCAAGAAACGTTCTAATGGTGCTTTACGCGATTCCGCCTCTTCGATGAGGTGGAGAATACGATCAATAGCGTTTTCACCCTGTTTGGAGGTAATGGTCAGTCGAACAACTTTATCCACGACAACCGCGCCAGCCATGACAGATTCATCTTGGTATCGTTCAACAGGCACAGATTCGCCTGTTAAAGCACTTTCATCGAAGCTAGCGACCTCTGCCAGTAACTTGCCATCAGCAGGAAGACGGGAACCGGGTGACACTTCAATCACATCGCCAGGAAGCAACTGACTTGCTGATACCTCAACACGTTTACCATCGATGATTTGGATTGCATTTTCAGGAACTAGCTCCATCAATGCCTGCACACCACTTCGTGCCCTTGAGGCAGCAAACGCTTCTAACCGCTCGCCAATGAGAAACAAGAGTAATACCATCGCCGCTTCGATAGTTTCCCCCAAATAGAGAGCACCAAGTGCCGCAACACTCATCAGGGTTTCAATAGCGAAAGGGGTACCCGAACGAGCAAGGGCGATCGCCTTTTTACTGATTGGATAAAGACCTGCAAGACAGGTGAAGATAAACATCCACTCACTGATGAGCGGAAATGAGGGGTTGATGAGTGCGGCGACCGCCATAGCAGAGGCTATCGCAATGATTTGACTGTTCTGAATAAATACCGACTTCCAGCCCTGTGAACGTTTTTTGTCTTCACGCGTGCTAGCGCTAGAAAATGTAAATCCGCTATCAATGACGGCTTGCTCAACTAACTGAATGACACTAGCGCTATCGGTTTTAATGATGAGCTTTTCGGTCGCAAACAGTACCTTGGCTTCAGCAACACCACTTACTCGGTTTACTGCGGTCTCAATTTTTCTTGCGCAAGATGGACAATCCATCCCTTCAATTATCCAGCTTTGAGTAAAACGTGTCGAAAGACTGGGCTCACCCTCATCTTCACTAGGGTCTGAGCCGCTGCTACAACTGTTCGAGCTGCAACAGCCCGCTTCTGTAGTTTCGACACCGGCCATTTTAATTGACGAAATATTTGGGCTAGCGCAAGAACCAGATTGGCTTGGAACTGGTGCCATTTTGATTGATTGGCATGCTTTGTGTTTTGTGCACATATGTTTATCTCCGTTCACTGTACACTCGAAGTGTAAACCTTAGAGCTAGCTCCAAGGTCAACCTTTTTCTCGATTTTGTTGTGTAACATCTGTGGTTGCGGCAACATCATCAATGAGCACAGCATCATGACTACAGAAAGGCTGGCTGTTCACACTGGTAATAGCGGGATCAGAGGTCGCATGTTCAAGACACGCCGAACGCATCAAATCATTAATATGCTTACGAAGCACCACGATGGCGATCAAACCAAAAACAACCGTGCCAAGCGCTTGACCATAAAGTACGCCCAGCGCACCAAACCACATTGCCCCCAAGTGGACAAAGGGCAGCGTCCCCAACGTTGCTTTACCAAGATTGAGAAAAACAGCACAGTAAATTGAGCGAAAACGGATGCCTGCGCCGGCCCCGACATCACGAGTATGTGACGCATGGTTGACCCCTGAACAAACTTAGCACTCTGATCGGACATACGCTTCCCTTTTGAGCTTGATGGGAAAACAACAAGAGGTGCACGTGGCACCTCTTATTATTTTCATGTTCTAACTGTTATACAGGATGTTTAAAGCAATCCTCAATATTTTTGCCTATTGCTCTGAGCACATCTCGTCGCGTAATGATGCCGACCAGTTTACCCGCGTCAATGACAGGATAGACTTTCGGACGCCCTACCTTCATCATCTCTGCCAACTCAATAATCGATGTATCAGACGTAACGGATAGCACTTCGCGATGCATACAATCTGCAACAATGTGACTGTCCTGACAGTAGTAACTCACATTAATGAGTTTATCGAGTAGATCTTGCCCAGAAAGAAAACCGATGACCTCTTTCTGTTCGTTAATAACTGGACCACCTAGATAGCGTGAATTCATTACCTTGTCGAGAGCTGCCGTCAATGACATCTCTGGGGTAAAGGTTACCGCTTGCAGGGTCATGTAGTCTTTTACTTTTAATGATTCCATCTGTGTCTCCTTGCGTGCAAGCTTTGCTGTATATTGTAATTGTTGTCTAATTTCTTGATTTTACTAAATGGAAATCAACAATTTTTGCAATAGGCTAAGTCTATTAAACCTCACGCCACCACTTACAATGCTTCTGAACATCCGTATTCGCTCGCAATCCGCCTATCAAATGCCCTGCAAATGACATGCTATGACTAGAAAGTATTTAATCCAACAACCACAGTTTCAGATCTTGCCAGAGAGACTCTTTCGCTGTTGTAATAAACAATAAAAAAGCTTCCCTAAGGAAGCTTTCATTCTCGCAACTCGCTCTGTCACTATTTCTGCTGCCAGCGTTCAGCAGCTTTGGCGTCAGAGTCTCTTGACTCGACCCAACGCGTGGTATCTGTGGTGCGTTCTTTTTTCCAAAAGGGGGCTTTGGTTTTAAGATAATCCATCACAAACTCACACGCATCGAAGGCCGCTCCACGGTGCGCGCTCGACACACCAACAAACACGATTTGATCACCGATATCCAAATCTCCAACACGGTGGATGACTCGGATATTTAAAAGTGGCCAACGTCGCTCTGCTTCATCACAGATTTCACCTAGTGCCTTTTCAGTCATACCAGGATAATGCTCGAGCGATAAGCCAGTAACATTATCGCCCAAGTTTATATCACGAACCTTACCAACAAACGTCACCACAGCACCAGCTGAAGTACCATCCGATAACGCCTGATATTCATCACTGAGAGAAAAATCTTCAAACTGAACCGATACACGACTGTCCATGTTTATCCCCCAGTAACTGGCGGGAAGAAGGCCACTTCGTCACCAGATTGAGTCGGATGATCCAAAGGTACAATCGATTGATTAACCGCGGCCAGCAGTTTACCCGGCTCCAGAGCTAAGTCCCACTTACCTTCTTGCTGAACGAGATGCGCGCGAATGGCTTCAACAGTAGCAAAGTCACCCTCTAGCTCGAGTTCATCCTTGCCAACAAGTTCACGCGTCTGTGCAAAAAAAAGAACTTTAATCATTGTTCCACCTTAAAGTGACCCGATTTGCCACCTGTTTTTTCCAGTAAGCGAACCTGTCCAATGACCATGTCTTTCTGCACCGCTTTACACATGTCGTAAATCGTCAGTGCCGCGACAGATGCAGCAGTCAACGCTTCCATCTCAACGCCAGTTTTGCCTGACAACTTACATACAGATTCAATTCGTACCATATTTTCTGCTTCAATCGCTTCTAGCTGTACTTCAACCTTAGAAAGCAATAGAGGGTGGCACAGTGGAATAAGATCCCACGTTTTCTTCGCTGCTTGAATCCCTGCGATTCGCGCCGTAGCAAATACATCACCTTTATGATGTTGACCAGAGACAATCAGCTCTAGAGTTTCAGCGGCCATGTGGACAAAAGCTTCTGCACGAGCTTCACGCACTGTTTCTGCCTTAGCCGATACATCAACCATGTTTGCTTCACCGGAAGCGTTAATATGAGTCAACTCGCTCATTGTTCGCTCCAAAAATTATACCGATAGGTGAGGCATAAAGTTACAAGGACGGTGGCTAGCATCTAGCTGCTGCTTGATGATCTTAGTCCAACCCGTGCGGCAAGCGCCTGTCGAACCAGGCATCGCAAAAATAACCGTGTGGTTAGCAAAACCGGCGATCGCGCGTGATTGAATGGTTGACGTGCCAATCTCTTCGTATGAAACCATACGGAACAATTCACCAAAGCCTTCAACTTCTTTGTCGAATAATGGCTTCAGTGCTTCTGGTGTACTGTCACGAGAAGTAAAGCCTGTACCACCAGTAATCATAATCGCTTGAACATTTTCATCCGCAATCCACTGTGAAACGATAGCGCGGATTTTGTACATATCATCGATAACAATCTGCTTATCAACCACGTTATGACCTGCTTCTTTAGCGTTTTCAGCTAAGAAGCCGCCTGACGTATCGTTTTCTTCAGTACGAGTATCTGAAACGGTTAAAACTGCAATGTTTGCTGGTTGGAATTTGCTTTCTGCGTGACCCATTTGTTCACCTATATTTTTCAAAGTAATGTTCGCACCCTGCTGTCACTGAAGTGCGTTATATGTTTGTTGATGTGTATTAGCCGCCAATTGAGGCCAAGTGCGGAGTCATACCTGAATTTCCATCGTGAAGGAAGTGGCTGACCGACTTGGTTTGCAGCTGTGCTTGAATTCGTTCAATTAGCTCGTTTTCTTGCGTATCTTGCTGAAGCAAGTCGCGTAACTCGATGCCATGATCACCAAATAGACACAAGTGAAGCTTACCCGTTGCCGATACTCGCAAACGATTACAGCTTTCACAGAAATCTTTTTCATACGGCATAATCAAGCCGATTTCGCCTTGGTAATCAGGGTGGACAAAGACTTGCGCCGGACCATCGTTTTTATCACGGACTTTAAGTAACCAACCATTTGCAATCAGTTGATTACGAATCGCAACGCCTGAAACATGGTGGCGCTTAAATAATTCATCCATTTCACCGGTTTTCATTAATTCGATAAAACGTAATTGAATCGGTCTGTCTTTAATCCAGTTTAGAAAGGCAGGTAACTCGTGAGCATTGAGATCTTTCATCAACACAACATTTACTTTGACCTGCTCATAGCCCACTTCAAACGCTCGATCAATTCCTGCCATAACCTGAGTGAACTTGTTCTCACCTGTGATCTGATGAAACATACGAGGATCTAAGCTATCAACACTCACATTGACGTGAGTAAGACCAGCTTGCTTCCATTCAGCGACCTGCTTCTCCATACGATAGCCATTGGTCGTAGTTGCAACTTTTTGAATACCGTCAGTCGAGGCGATGGTATGAATTATGTCGGTGAAATCTTTGCGTAAGCTCGGCTCACCACCAGTGATACGAACTTTTGACGTGCCACAATCAGAAAACGCGCGTACGACACGCTTAATCTCTGGTAAGGCTAGAAAAGACGAGTTTTTTTGCCCGGAAGGTTGATAACCATCAGGCAGGCAGTATGTGCATTTAAAGTTACAGACATCTGTAACAGAAAGACGCAAGTAGTAAAACTTGCGATGAAATCTATCTTCGAATTGTTGCGCCACGGAACACCTTTCCAAACACGGGAGGCATAATCATTTCCAATTATGCCCTTGTGACAACGCGCCACTGGCTCAAAACGCTTATTCAGTATGAACTTAGCTTTGTGAGCTCGGAGTTATGGCAACTACCCCTATATCGGGTAGTAGCTTTACATTAAAATACTTAATAATTGTACGTGATTCTACCCTCTAAACGAAAAAATCATGCTTAGAGCCCAAATTACCTATTATTGAGTATTTGATGTTAATGCAATAATCTAAATTGTAGTTGATTATGAATAAAATAGAAGCTCAGCATGACAGTTTACGCTAGCAAGAAAGTCGTCGCAGTCGGTGGAGGCCATGGCCTTGGTCGCATGCTTGCGGCGCTAAAGGATTTTGGCAGCAACGCCACGGGTATCGTCGCAACCACAGATAATGGTGGTTCGACAGGACGGATCCGCCATTGTCAGGGAGGGATAGCTTGGGGTGATACACGTAACTGTATCAACCAGTTGATTACCGACCCTTCCATCAGTTCAATGATGTTTGAATATCGATTTAAAGGCGCAGGCGAACTCGATGGCCATAATCTCGGCAACCTGATGCTGACGGCACTTGACAACCTTTCCGTTCGTCCATTAGACGCCACAAATCTTATACGCAATATGCTGAAAGTCGATGTGAATATCATTCCTATGTCGGAACATCCTTCAGATCTAAAGGCATTGGCACCGAACGGGCGTTGGGTGACCGGAGAAACCAGTGTTGACGAGATGCCGGATAAACTTCTCAGGCTGGATTTGGAACCCGAAGTACCCGCCACAAAAGAAGGTGTTATCGCACTCGAACAGGCCGATGCTATTATTCTCGGCCCAGGTAGCTTTTTGACCAGTATCATGCCGCCATTACTGCTGCCGGAGATTGGTCGTGCTATTGCCAATAACCGTAAGGCAAAATTGATCTTCGTAGAAAACCTCTCTGCCGAACATGGCCCTGCAGGAAAAATGACACTTCAAGAGAAGCTCGAATGGTGTGAGCGCTCATGCCAAGGTCGACGAATTGACGTAGTGCTGGGTGAAGAGCCTCATCCAGAACTTGAAGAGTGGAACTGCGTCACGACGCCGTTAGCATCACCAAACCGTGATTGGCGCCATGATCGAAGCAAACTCCAGCAAGCGATAGAGTACTTACTGTGTGAGTAATTGTTGGTATCTCTGCTCAGTTTGATTGAGCAGAGATAGCATTTTGTCTTTGTGATCAGCGAGCTCAAGCGTCGCGCCCGTCTTTCCTCGCGCATCAAGTTCAATCGAGTAAGCACACAACGCTTCTGCCCCAAAACTTGCGGCGCTGCTCTTTAAAGCGTGGCTGATTTCCTTGAGATACGCCTGCAGCCCTTCCCCTTCTTGTTGAGATAAGGTCTCAATATACATAGCAAGCTCGTTCAAAAATATCTCTAGCAACACTGGCACGTTTTCAGGGCCAATCTCACTCGCCAGCCTGTCAATCTTACTTTGGTTCAAAATATCCACTATTGCACTTCCTTCGCGTTCCAAGCCTGTAGCTTACGGTAGATAGTCGACGGACTGACATCTAAATAGCCAGCGGCTTTGGGAATATTGCCATCACACGCTTTAATGGCTTGCTCTATCGCACTTTTCTCGGTCAACCATAGAGGGAAGATATCTTGTACCGAGACCGTTTCGCTTTGCGCTAATGGGACTCTAATCTCATTGGTCGCAGGCTTATTCAACGGTGGTGGCAACATCTCTAACAATATTTCCCTGCCGTTGTTGAGCACTACAACGTTGCGCAATACGTTCTGTAACTGACGCACGTTACCAGGCCATTCGTAGCGAGCAAAACGTTCAACAACATCCGGTGCTAACCGGACAAAATCTTTCCCCTCTTCCTTAGACATAAAGCCCAATAGAGAGTACGCAATCTCAATGATATCATCACCACGTTCTCTCAAAGGAGGTAGATGAAGTGGGATAACGTAGAGGCGGTAGTACAAGTCTTCGCGAAAACGCCCTTCCTCCACCTCTTTCCAAGGGTCGCGGTTCGTTGCGCATACAAAACGTACATCGACACTTTTCATCTTAGAGGATCCGACCTTTTGGAAGGTACCTGTCTGGATGAATCTCAACAGTTTCGTTTGCAACTCTAGATCCATCTCACACAACTCATCGAGGAATAGCGTACCACCATCTGCCAACTCAGCTGCACCTTGTCGGTCAGTCGCGGCACCAGTAAATGCCCCTTTAACATGACCAAACAACTCACTTTCAATCAGATCTTTCGGGATTGCAGCACAGTTAATCGCTATAAAAGGTTTATCCCCACGTTTGCTTGTCGCGTGAATCGCTTCTGCACACACTTCTTTACCGGTGCCACTTTCGCCAGTTATAAAGATGCTCGCCTTACTCGCCGCTGCGGAATCTATGGTTCGATAGACCGCTTGCATGGTTTGGCTACTGCCAATAAAACCTTGATAACCTTGGCTTGAAAGACTGTCACCTTCGTTCTTTAACTTATTCGCTTTGCGTAAAGCATTGTTCACGGTGACACGCAAACGGTCCGCTTCACAGGGCTTAATCAAAAAATCCTGAGCGCCATGGCGCATTGCTTCAACCGCAGTATCAATTGAACCGTGTGCAGTCATAAAGATAACTGGAACATCTGGGTTCTTCTCTTTGACCGCATGAAGTACATCCATGCCTGTCATATCAGGCAAACGTAGGTCAAGAAGGATCAAATCAGGGGTTCGAAAGTTGAGACTTTCGATAGCATCACGCCCAGTGCCGACGATGTTGATGTCGATCTGAAGTGGAGTAAGATAAGAGCGGTAGAGTGCAGCCACGGAAGCCGTATCCTCTACCATAAGCAGATATTTTGATTTTTGTGTTTGAGTGTTATGTTGCATAACCTAGCCAATGGTTTGTTTGCATCTTGTATAATCATTGCATTGCGCTTTGCAATTTGCAATTCAAATACCCATAAATGCCCTATTTGAGCGAAATATGGCTCATTTTGACCGCAAAAATTTTGGCACACTATATGCTATCAATTTCAATGACCCTAACGGGTCACCTAGCCAACTGACGTTGTTAGTGAATTTTATATTCACAAATTACAGCCAATAGATTAAAGATTTCTATTGGCTATTTTTTTAGTCCTGCACCAACCAATTAGCTGTTAGTAATAAACTTTTGTCTTAACCGATCTATCTGATCACGCTTCTCCGCCGCCAGTTCAAACTCCAGATCTTGAGCATGTTGATACATCTGCGCTTCAAGCTTCGCGATCTCTTTATCAAGCTGCTGAGGTGTCATTACATCGTAGCTTTGTGAGGACTCAGCCACTTTAGACAACGGCACGGTTTTGCTCACTCGCTGCTTCTTGCTCTTAGCAATATCACCCAGTTCCATAATGTCTTTGACATTACGCTTAAGCGCTTGAGGCTCAATACCCATTTTCTGGTTGTACTCTTGCTGCTTCTCTCGACGACGGTTGGTCTCATCCACCGCCTTTTCCATCGATTTAGTGATCCGGTCCGCATACAAAATCGCTTTGCCAGCAACATTTCGCGCTGCACGACCTATGGTCTGAATCAGTGAGCGCTCGGAGCGTAAGAAGCCTTCTTTATCCGCATCTAAAATCGCCACTAAAGAGACTTCAGGCATATCAAGACCTTCTCGCAATAAGTTGATACCGACAAGCACATCAAACTCACCAAGACGTAAATCACGAATGATTTCTACCCGTTCTACAGTATCAATATCTGAGTGAAGGTAGCGAACCTTTACATCATGCTCAGTGAGGTACTCTGTGAGATCCTCAGCCATACGTTTAGTTAACGTCGTCACAAGTACTCGTTCATCCTTGGCCGAACGAATACGAATTTCTGAGAGAAGATCATCAACCTGAGTTGCAACCGGACGAACCTCCAACTCGGGATCAAGCAAACCCGTTGGACGCACTACCTGATCGGCCACTTCGCCATCCGACTTCTCTAGCTCATAGTTACCAGGAGTCGCAGAAACAAAGATAGTTTGGGGAGCCAAAGATTCAAACTCTTCGAACTTCAGTGGGCGGTTGTCCAGTGCGGAAGGTAAACGAAAGCCAAATTCCACCAGCGTTTCTTTTCTAGAGCGATCACCTTTAAACATTGCGCCTATTTGCGGCACAGTCACATGGGACTCATCAATGATGAGCAGGCCATCGTGAGGTAAGTAGTCAAAGAGCGTCGGAGGCGGCTCACCTTCTTTGCGGCCACTAAGATAACGGGAATAGTTTTCGATACCTGAGCAAAACCCAAGCTCATTCATCATCTCAATGTCAAATTGGGTACGCTGGGAAATACGCTGCTCTTCTAGCAATTTATTATTTTCTAGTAAATATTTTTTGCGCCCCTCCAGCTCGACCTTAATCTCTTCGATGGCATCAAGAATTCGATCTCTCGGCGTAACATAGTGGGTTTTGGGATAGATGGTATATCGCGCTAAGTCACGTTGCTTGATCGCCCCAGTAAGCGGGTCGAAGACACTGATACAGTCAATCTCGTCATCAAACATCTCGATACGCACTGCGTCCTGATCCGATTCTGCTGGAAAAATATCAATCACTTCCCCACGGACTCGAAACTGACCTCGCTCAAATGCGACATCATTACGACTGTACTGAAGCTCCGCTAAACGACGCAGGATATCCCTCTGATCCATCATGTCTCCACGACGAATGTGAAGCATCATCTTTAGATAAGACTCAGGATCACCCAAACCATAGATCGCAGAGACTGATGCTACAATAATGGCATCTTTACGCTCTAACAGCGCTTTTGTTGCTGAGAGACGCATCTGCTCAATATGAGCATTGACGGAAGCATCTTTTTCAATAAACGTATCTGTCGTTGGAACGTAAGCCTCTGGCTGGTAATAATCGTAGTAAGAGACAAAGAACTCAACAGCATTGTTAGGGAAAAAGGATTTCATTTCACCATACAACTGGGCGGCCAGCGTTTTATTCGGAGCAAGTAAAATAGCGGGACGTTGCGCCGTCGCAATAACATTAGCTAACGTAAATGTCTTACCCGACCCTGTCACACCCAGCAAAGTTTGGTGAGCTAAACCCGCATCTAGCCCATCTAGCAACTGGCTGATCGCAGTCGGCTGATCACCAGAAGGCTGATAATCAGACACTAAATCAAATACTTTACTCATGACGCATCTCTGTCCTTGGCTGAGGGAAGGCTTCTATTGTGTCTGTATATATATACAGACTCAAGAGCCGATTATAAAATTAATCGCTGTTTTGCTTAAAGTCGTACCTTATGGCTAGATCATTCACTTCAATCCTGATATTATTCTTCGCCCTGCTAGAGATCTCCCTCTAAAAACCCCGAATAAATACTCACAGCTTATTCACATTTTTCGTTATTTTTGCATTCAATCCACAATTACAGCCAAGATTTTCACGTCAGTAATCTAAGTGAATAAATTCTAAAAATCCTTATTTAGCAAGCGATTAGATCCCGTGTTCTTTGAGTATCAATTCCATCAAGTTTGCATAAATCTGACTTACTCAAATTTAACACACACACTTACCCACAATTTTGGTGGATAAGTAAATATAGCCCTTGGTGGATAAGGGCTACAGAAAAGTAAAGACTTTTTTCTACATTTTAATTCACTTATTTTGCCGTTTGATAGTTGACACCTGAATAGGTGCTCGCTAACATTCGCAGCGCAAAATGCAAATCCCCCTTAGTTCAGTTGGTAGAACGGCGGACTGTTAATCCGTATGTCGCAGGTTCGAGTCCCGCAGGGGGAGCCAAATTCAAGAAGAAAGACGTCCTAGGACGTCTTTTTTTGTATCTAAACTTAGATATTTCAAGGAATTGCGTTCTCTTAACGTCTTTTCCTGACTCGTACTGGCTTAGAAGTTTAGCTACACAAATAGGTACATTGTCCGTATGTTCCAATTTACGGTTTGCCAATCATGGCAAGAACAACTAAATCTTTAACAGATAAACAAATCTCTAACGCTAAACCACAAAATAAAGAGTACACACTCTTCGATGGTAACGGTCTTCGTCTACGTGTAAAACCAAACGGTACAAAGACGTGGCTATTCAACTATACACGTCCACACAACGGTAAACGCGCTAACATGACGTTTGGTAGTTACCCTAGCCTTTCCCTTAATAATGCCAGAAAGAAGGCTCTAGGCGCGATAGAAACGCTACAAGCTGGCATTGATCCTCAAGTCAAACTCAAGAACCAACAAACGATAGAGCAAGCTCGATGTTTTCTAAGCTGCCTGTGCGGCAGTGAACGACAACATCGCTGTTAAGTTCATTATCAAAAATTTCTAAGCTGCCTGTGTGGCAGTGAACGTGTTTTCTTCGCCCCTGGTATCGTCATAAGCTTTCTAGGCTGCCTGTGCGGCAGTGAACCTACGCCGATGGATAACGCAGGAACGCGAAAGTTTCTAAGCTGCCTGTGCGGCAGTGAACGAGTGGATGTCCCTACAATCCACTTAATGCTTTTTCTAAGCTGCCTGTGCGGCAGTGAACTTCGATTAAAGCGATTACAAGCAAATTTTGATTTTCTAAGCTGCCTGTGCGGCAGTGAACAAAGCATCTTTCCGAGCGTAAAAACAGTATTCTTTCTAAGCTGCCTGTGCGGCAGTGAACCATTATTCATATTCTGAATTTTTGCGATGACGTTTCTAAGCTGCCTGTGCGGCAGTGAACTTTTGGGCGAGTGTTTAATGGAACTCGAAATGTTTCTAAGCTGCCTGTGCGGCAGTGAACCTCAGCCAGCTTCCAATCTTCTGCGGTTACAGTTTCTAAGCTGCCTGTGCGGCAGTGAACAAAAGCTTTTTTTCTGTTCACTGTTCCAGATCTTTCTAAGCTGCCTGTGCGGCAGTGAACCGAGTAAAATACTCAAAACCCATCTGGAGAATTTTCTAAGCTGCCTGTGCGGCAGTGAACAGCAATCTTAACCGCCTTGAATGTTCGATATGTTTCTAAGCTGCCTGTGCGGCAGTGAACGTCATAAGCTCAAAGGTAACCGCTGTATTCACTTTCTAAGCTGCCTGTGCGGCAGTGAACGTACCGAAAAGCCGACTCATATTTTTGTGCCATTTCTAAGCTGCCTGTGCGGCAGTGAACACGAACGGACTGTTTTAGATGCACACGCTAACTTTCTAAGCTGCCTGTGCGGCAGTGAACGAGTTGATTGTTAAGCAGGACTTAAACCCAACTTTCTAAGCTGCCTGTGCGGCAGTGAACACCAGCGCAATGCCACTCCGAGTGTTAATCCTTTTCTAAGCTGCCTGTGCGGCAGTGAACAATTTACCAAAGCTAATAAAGCAGCAGCGCTGTTTCTAAGCTGCCTGTGCGGCAGTGAACGCATCGGCAATGGCGCGAACGTCTGCCAATTTTTTCTAAGCTGCCTGTGCGGCAGTGAACTTTCGCCTGCCACCCTGAGTCAGATTTTAAATTTTCTAAGCTGCCTGTGCGGCAGTGAACTTGGGCTGATGTATTACCGATGCCCTGAATGTTTTCTAAGCTGCCTGTGCGGCAGTGAACCGTTGCCACTAATGCTAAGGCGATTGCTCGCTTTTCTAAGCTGCCTGTGCGGCAGTGAACTGGGTAATATCAGGGTGGGCTCTGGCGGCTCTTTTCTAAGCTGCCTGTGCGGCAGTGAACAATAAAGCCCCTGCCATGCGCAATATTGGGGTTTTCTAAGCTGCCTGTGCGGCAGTGAACTATATGACGATGAAACGGCACGAATCGTATTATTTCTAAGCTGCCTGTGCGGCAGTGAACAGTATTGCTGCATTAGACGTATCGGATACAGATTTCTAAGCTGCCTGTGCGGCAGTGAACTTCGGAGATGATTACAGCTTAGGTCTTTTCAATTTCTAAGCTGCCTGTGCGGCAGTGAACTATTTATAGTCAATTTGATGGTGACCTTTTCTTTTCTAAGCTGCCTGTGCGGCAGTGAACTTTGTTTCGATAAGGCAATATTAAGCTTATCCTTTCTAAGCTGCCTGTGCGGCAGTGAACCAATTTGATGGGGAGCTTTTCTGGCATATAGTTTTCTAAGCTGCCTGTGCGGCAGTGAACTCGGATAAGAAAGAAATAAACAACTCCTCTTTTTTCTAAGCTGCCTGTGCGGCAGTGAACGACTATCTTGGTTCTATGGTTTACTCTCTGAATTTCTAAGCTGCCTGTGCGGCAGTGAACATCAAAGAGTATAACAATAAGCAATCCTTAGCTTTCTAAGCTGCCTGTGCGGCAGTGAACTAATTGTACTCAAAGCCTCTGCACGGTCTTCTTTTCTAAGCTGCCTGTGCGGCAGTGAACGTTACAGAAAGCTTTAAACAAGGTATCTTTGTTTTCTAAGCTGCCTGTGCGGCAGTGAACACCATTACAAGAGTTATCGGATAGACTATCTTTTTCTAAGCTGCCTGTGCGGCAGTGAACTCAAAGACTAAGGTTTTCTCATACCCTGGTAATTTCTAAGCTGCCTGTGCGGCAGTGAACTTCATCACTGACGAAACTATCCTTCCTGTTATTTTCTAAGCTGCCTGTGCGGCAGTGAACAGGGATGCTCTGAAACGTTTCGTTTATCTCTTTTTCTAAGCTGCCTGTGCGGCAGTGAACGGCAATACAGACAAACCATTACAAGAGTTATCTTTCTAAGCTGCCTGTGCGGCAGTGAACAAAGACAGATAGCTGCTGCGTGGTTCTCTGTTTTTCTAAGCTGCCTGTGCGGCAGTGAACGGGATACTAGCCAGTAATAAACCCTGGTATGATTTCTAAGCTGCCTGTGCGGCAGTGAACACTAGGACAAATTATCGATATTGTTAACGGAGTTTCTAAGCTGCCTGTGCGGCAGTGAACAAACAAAGGAATGTGATATTTCATCCTGCTTTTTTCTAAGCTGCCTGTGCGGCAGTGAACTTCATCACTGACGAAACTATCCTTTTTGTTATTTTCTAAGCTGCCTGTGCGGCAGTGAACACGATTAAGTTTAATCTGTTCTTCAGTTGGGATTTCTAAGCTGCCTGTGCGGCAGTGAACTAAGTCATCAGCTTGATCCTTAGTCAGCCACATTTCTAAGCTGCCTGTGCGGCAGTGAACTTATCAAATACGTGAAACATAACACCGTTAAATTTCTAAGCTGCCTGTGCGGCAGTGAACTAGTTGGCGACGATTCACTTTTCCACCTTTACTTTCTAAGCTGCCTGTGCGGCAGTGAACCAATACAGCTAGTAAGACTGATGGTCAAATAATTTCTAAGCTGCCTGTGCGGCAGTGAACACTAGGACAAATTATCGATATTGTTAACGGAATTTCTAAGCTGCCTGTGCGGCAGTGAACAGGGATGCTCTGAAATGTTTCGTTTATTTCTTTTTCTAAGCTGCCTGTGCGGCAGTGAACAATCTTTTTGTGAAGAGTATGCAGGTGTTGACTTTCTAAGCTGCCTGTGCGGCAGTGAACCTAGTGGTATTATGAAATTCATTGCCCCACAATTTCTAAGCTGCCTGTGCGGCAGTGAACTTATTATGTAATATGTAATGTGTATGTCGAGCTTTCTAAGCTGCCTGTGCGGCAGTGAACAAGCTTTATATATTCAAACTGGGCAAAGTGTATTTCTAAGCTGCCTGTGCGGCAGTGAACGTTATATGGTTAAGTGGTGGAAACTGTATATATTTCTAAGCTGCCTGTGCGGCAGTGAACGAGGTTATATATTGCAGAAACAATTATTATCCTTTCTAAGCTGCCTGTGCGGCAGTGAACGAAGACCTAGAAAGTCAGATTGAAGATTTAGATTTCTAAGCTGCCTGTGCGGCAGTGAACAATATGGATTTATCGAAACGAAATAAGCAGAGTTTCTAAGCTGCCTGTGCGGCAGTGAACGGATTAAATGATTACTGTGACAGCAAGGATGTTTTCTAAGCTGCCTGTGCGGCAGTGAACATCAAAGAGTATAACAATAAGCAATCCTTAGCTTTCTAAGCTGCCTGTGCGGCAGTGAACTTATTGGAGTGTTTTGGCTGGCCTATAAGAACTTTCTAAGCTGCCTGTGCGGCAGTGAACGCCTTTTTTAATAATTCTTCTAGCTCATCTAGTTTCTAAGCTGCCTGTGCGGCAGTGAACTTCCGTGAGGTACTATCTTGTATCTTAAACGATTTCTAAGCTGCCTGTGCGGCAGTGAACATAAAACATCTCAAACAATCAAACAAAAACAATTTCTAAGCTGCCTGTGCGGCAGTGAACATCTCCGAAAATCTCATCAACCATCACAGAAATTTCTAAGCTGCCTGTGCGGCAGTGAACATAAAATTCCATAAGAGATACCACCCTCTATGTTTCTAAGCTGCCTGTGCGGCAGTGAACAATCTTTTTGTGAAGAGTATGCAGGTGTTGATTTTCTAAGCTGCCTGTGCGGCAGTGAACAATAGAATAAACCAATAAAAATAAGCTGCAACAGGCTATTAGGATAAAAATTGTCATTTTACCTTGTTAAAAACCGCCTGCTGCAACCATTTGTATTTAAAGTACATTTTTAAAGAGTAAAAATAAAGGGTAAAACTACCTTTTTTCGTTCAATTTAAAAGTGCGGTACGGTAGCCAATACTGACTGCCCATGCCTTTTGCTGCTCAAACCATAGCAATCGAAGCTCCCATCTTGTGATGTACTTTGCTGCTGCATCTGAATAAACAGCGGAAACTTGCTGTTTCTTTCTGGTGAGCGTTGCTTGGTTTGCTGGCTATGCAAGTAAATAAAGGGCAAGGAGCACAAAGCTTTCGGCTTGCTTTGTTGCAAATCCGCTAAACATTCCACCAGCGGTTTACCGGATTTTGCTGCCCATAGTGCGGCCTTTTGCTGCATATCCCGCTCAATCCGCTCAGGCGATTTCACCTGCTTGCGTACAAAACTGACGTAAGTTACATCGCTTGGTACGGGTTTGACCCCTTTGATGTGCACATAGTCTTCTAGCCGAGTTAGCCAGCGGTGGATATCCAACTTTTCCAATGTCGCTTGCTCTTTTGCAAAAAGACGCAACTTACTGCCAAGCGGAAACTGCGCTTGACGATAATCAGGAAAACCGACCGCAACCAAAGATTGGTTACTAGCCACTTTGTGCTCCACCAAAGCAATATGCACCTGTTGAAAGACGTTTTGCCAGAGAAAGCCCAAGGCAATGTCGGCATCTGGCAATAGAGTGATCTCTTGGTAGTAGTTCATGACAACTCCTTATTCACCAAACACACCACCGCGGATCAACATCGCCATGACATAATGTTGCGACTCCAACGATGGTGTTTTCCCTTTTAGTAGCCACGCATCTAACAAGTTATAAAAATCCGTTTTTTCCTTTGGCTGGCGATATGCTGCGCCACGATTCGTGACTGAGCCGTAAGGTTCTACGGCAATCGCGCCTATTTCATCAGCTTGCGGATGCCATGTATCAATGGTTCTTAGGGCATTGCCAATTTTTTGCGAGTGCATTGCTGCCTGACCGTCAAGTTGATATAAAAACTTGCTCTTATCACCTTTACCTGCCCCCATTACTAACTCTTGTGAAGGGAAAACCGTTTGACCTTGCCCTAATTGGCTATAAGCCTCGACTTTGATCAATGCATGACGCTCAATCAAACCTTGCTGAATAATTTGAGCTAACTCGTTCAGTTTTTCACCGCTGTCAAAGTCTCTTAAACTAAACTCGTAGCTATCGAAGCTAAATTGCTTTTCACCCACGCTCACGACAACTTTAACTTGCTCAGCGCCAACGCGATTACGCCATAAAAAGCGCCCATTTGCGATATTGTGGGCATAGCGCTTTGCCAGCTCTTTAAATTCCGTTTCTATTTGGTACTGCTTTACGATCTCACCGAGTGCCGCTTGGTAAGCAGGGTTATTACAGGTAGACGGCACATGTAAACCACTTAATATACGTAGGGTGAAAACTAATTTAAGCGTGTCGCAATTATGAGGTAATGCGGCGACATCAACGGTTTGTAAATTCGCTTTTGATACTTCGGCATCTAATTTTGCAGGGTCATTGGCCGTTGCCGCCTTTAGACGGTTAGAAATCGTGCCTCGAACGGCTTTTTCACCCACGAGAATAGGCAGCCAAGTGGCTTCATTCATATTGCCCGCAAACATTAGTGCATCAGAAGGGAGTAATTTCGCTTCAAAAGCCAATACCGAAGGCGTTGTTAGTTTTACGTCTGCCATAGTTAAATCTCCATATTCTTAAAAATCATCTGGGTTAAACGCCGCTTCGCTATCGATGAAGTCAGGCTCAATGATGGGTTGTATAAAGTTATTTGTGGTCGCAATGTACCAAGGGTGATTGTCCACGTAATGCCATAGTGCAGTTTCGATGCTTTGCAGGCGGTGTACGCTTAGCCACTCCCCCACACTGTATGTTGTTTCAGCAAAAGTCACAGGTACAGTGTTGTCTCGGACGTTGGCCACTTCGCCAGATGCATATAAGGGGGAAATGGCACAATATCCTGTAGCAATTGGTACTAGATAGCCCGGCTTTGGCTTGGCTACATAGCTCCATTGCGCTTTGATAGCTGTCGCCTCTATATCGCGATTTTCTTCAAATTGTTCGGATTCAGTTTGACTGGCACGATAGGTTAACTGAGCAAAATCGCACCATGCATCGAATAAACAAGCATCATCTTGTTCCGCTTTTAATTGCTCATAGTGCTCAGCAAGATAGTCATGGCGATCGATAAGCACAAACCCCGGCATTAAACGGCGCACTGCATAGGCTTGCTTTTCTTCGGTATTTAACAGCTCGCAAGATTCAAAGCCGAGTATTTGCCCACCTGCCAACCTTAAGGTTGGGATCAACTGATTAAGCTGAGCTTTAAGCTCGGCTTCTGTGAGTGTGTCGCCTGCCACTAGCCCTTTGACTTCAACCAATAAAGACACTTGCATGTTCATGCGGCCTTCTTCATTAATCGGGGCCGTTTTACCTTGGTGAGAAAGCGGGTTACGTGTTAGTGCAAAAACAAAATCTCCCCACCCTTTGGGTTGACGAGCATGGACTTGATTTTTGTGACTCACTACCACGACACCACCTAAATGAACATTCAAGATTGACGGTAACTTCCTAGAAAGGGCATGTGCGAAACCTAAAAAGTTGGTGATTGCTGGAAAACCATAGGTAAGCCCTGCAATGGCGTTAGCGTTTTGCACATTGAGCTTTTTGATTAATACATATTGGCTCATTTTATTGACCTCCCCATTTTGGCGTGTGCCGTTCAAACGCTTTTAACTGCTGAAAACACAATTTTTTGAAGTAGTGATGCTCTTTGTCTCCTAGGATATAGACATCTTTGTTTTCTAACTTTCTCAGCAACCAAGTGGCAAAATCGTTGGCAACTTCCTCTAACCATTCACCTTTTTCGCGCTCTGCTTGAAACGCAGGGTGACGATTAAATACATCAAGCCACAAACGATGTGCTTTTTTCATTTTGGCTGAAGGCTCTGTCGACCAGCCTGTTATTTCGGTTTGGTTTTGTAGTAAAGCAGCACGTTCAAACATGGTGTCTAATATGGGCTGTGTGTACCAGAAGTCACGCTTGTAACGGGTTTTAAAGTTACGGTCACTGTCCTTTGAGTTGGCTAAAAATGCTTTAAACTCTTTAATGTGTTGCGCAGTTTGATAACTGAACTCTCGATTAAAAAAGCTAGTGTGTTGCGCTGGTGATGTGATCTGGGCTTGGTACGTAGGCGGCGCACAATTGAGTAAAAAACTTTGCCCATAACGCTCGCTATTTAACTGCGAGATATTTTGTGGCTTTGAGCCTCCAAAATTCTGAATAGCAGTCGCGACAAAACTGACAGAATCTTGTGGGTGATAATGCCCTTTTTTACGCGCTTCTTTTATTGCTTTAGCTTCATCGCCAAAACGGGTTTGAGTAATTGCATTATGCAGTTTATGGGCAAGCGCTGAAGAGGTTAATGGCACTAATAAGTGATATGCCTGTGCATCTTGGTTACCTTGCTTCACTGGGTAATAAAGCTGCTTGGTTAAAGTATGCCCGGCGAGTTTTGCATCGCCCAGCGCTTCGTTAAAGCCCGATTGCCATTCGTTTAACAACCACTCATCTTGGGTAAACGGTTTTAAAGCACTAAGGTGATTCGCTTGTAATTGTGTTACTAAACTTTCGCCTTTTACTTCTATCTTTAACAATTTTGCCACATCAAGAGCAGCCGCATTACCTACCGCATCAATGGTTTTTGTTTTAAGGCAACTTGTTGTTACGTAACTGCTATTCACCTCATACTGTGTCACTAATATGCTGCTAGCTTTAGCATCACTGTGAGTAAATTTTGCAGCGTGAGTTGCCAAACTGATTTGCTTGGCACGTTTTGCTGCATCAGTTAACCAGATAGCAGGTTTAAACGCCTCTTCAATTGGCGTTGCTTGCTCTGCATAATCGGCTTTAGCTTTTGCTATCTCAACCGGATCGTCGCTTTTATCGAGCACTTTGTTTAAGGCTTTTAAAAGTGGCTCGAGCTTAGTTTGCTTGCGTTGCTCGATATAATCGGCAATGGCATCGCTCAAGGTGTTGTCCATTCGTCTTCCTTCGTTGTTATATCCTGATAAATACCCAGTTGTGGGTGCCAACTCCAGGTAATAGATTGTTCATTTTGTTCTGCCCGCAAACTCACTTCGCCGAGTTGTTCACTGGCCCGTTGTAAGGTTGAATTAAGTGCATTAGCGTAATGCTGGTAAGTATCGAGCACACTGTGTGAAAACCACCAATGACACCCTTGTGCTAAAGGGGGGTTATCTTGTGTAAAACGCGTTTCTTTGCTGACGTAACAATACGGTTTTTTGCTGGTATCAAGTTGGCTCCAACATAGCGCCTCATCTTCGACGCGCAAAACAAACGCTTCTTGTGGCTGCGATTGTCTGAATTCCGTTTGGCGAATAAATTCGGCATTCCAGTGGGCATCATGTGGGTGAGTTGAGCGCCACCAAAGGTTGGCTTCTTTGTCGTTGCGGTAAAACTGCTTTTGATAATTATCTCCGCCTATCTTTTCTAACGTAAATCTAAGCGCTCTATGCTCTTGTACCAAAAAGTTCGTCACTTTATTGGCTTGTTTACCAGTGCTGTGGACGTCAAACATAAAATCTCCACCCTTGAAATTAGGCTCAGTGATTCGCGATATCGCCGATATATTTTCAAGCTCCGTATCCAGCAAATGATTAAGATCGTGCTCAGCAAGCGGCAAGGCTTTACTTTCAAAACCGGGTTTACAATAGGCCGTTGATTCACCATTCAGAGCGCGAATATTCTGATTCAGCACATACAAATTATTATCGCTTGGCACTTGTTGGCGGTGGCGTTGAATACGGCCTGCCAGTTGGATCAATGATCGCATTGAGCTTGGCTCAGCTATTGCCCAGTCATAATCGTGGTCACGTCCAACTTCTACTACCGACGTACCCATGACCACAAAAACTAAGTTATTTGCTTTGCTGGCTTTTAATGCCTTGTTAATTTCTGGCTGCTGCCAAAGATCACTCTCATTATGTCGTGACAATATATTATCGAGGCGTGTTTCTTTATAAGAGCGAAGTGCCAAAGGATATTGAGAATGGTACACACAATAATATATTTCATGATCTGGTATGGCTGGCATCGCAAGCAGTGCTTTTGCCGTGGTGACCATCGGATTAATGTTTGCCAGTCGCACGACCCCTAGCGACACCTTTTTACCACATGGGCTTTGTGTATGGTGCGCAGCGTGTAGTCGATGCATGTTGGTGTAAATCGTCTGAGCGACTTGTTGATACACGGAACTCGCTTTAGCTGGCTCTAGTTTAATAATCTGGCCTTTCCTCAACACTTTCTGCTGTTTTTGCAGTTTTGCAATGCGTTTATCTACATAGATTTTGTGTTGCTCAAGGTAACTGTCTTTGTCACTGATTTCTTTTGTTATACTCGAAAACTCGTCAATCCATGCGCACACCACAGAGCCATTTTGATTGTCGCCAAACTGCGCTTGATTAAACTGTTGCCTTCCACTTTGATAGGCATCAAATAGATTTTTAATCAATGCTGGTGGCAAGGTAGCCGATGACAGTAGCACTCGAGAGCCAAGCATCCCCGCCCAGTTCACCAACCGGCATAGTGCTGGTAAATCTTCTAAACCAAAGTCATCTGGCTCGTCGAGCACTAAATCGGAGGTTAACAAACGTAGCATAGGTGCGATCTGCTTACCGCCACGCTTACTTTCAGTCGCTGGCATTAAATGATCTATCGTACTGACAACAACAGGAGCACTAACTAGCTGCTCTAGCTTGGGGCTACTACTTAGCCAATGCTTGAGCCGACCATCGTAAATTTGACCTTGGTAGCTAACATAAAGGTCAGCAAATAAGTCATCCGCCGATTCACTCCCAGACCCAACGATTTCTTGTTCTTTGCTTAACTGATGAAGGGTTTTTACCGCTTGAGAGCCAACAAGTACCGCCAATTCATCATCGCCTAATTTTAAAAGATCTCTGTAGGCATCTCCCGTTTGTAAAGTGAGCGTTCTCAATCCCAATGCTACTGAAAATCGGCAACCCTCCCTTTCGTCAGCCAAAGCGTACATGATACGAGCATTTGCAATGGTTTTACCGCAGCCAGTTGACGCCATATTGACTCCAAAAAAACCTCTTTTTTCGGATTCTTTTGCAACCGTTTTAATTTCGCCAAACGCTTTATCTTGCCAACGATACTTTGCTTGTTCGGCACTTTTAGTAAACAACCTGTGTTGCGTAATAGCGGGCAAAGTCATTTTAAGCGCTGGTAAATTTTGAATAAAACGCTGCGTATTAGACGCTACGCCAATGTTGTGTTCATCAAGCTGTTGCTTCGCCGAACTTTTTCCCGAGCTTGCTGTTTTATCTGTGTTTGCAATAGGTTGGTAATTTATGTCACGCCATGCCGTTTTACATTTTTCAATAGGCAATGATGAATAATAGTGGTCTGCCAGCATCAAACTCATTCGCGCAATATGGGAAACAAAGCTTTGGCCTAACCAATCTGAGTTCTTAGCGCTAAAAATCGGATTTTTTAGTGCTCTTATCGCCAGTTTTTGTGCCTTATTTTGCCAAGTACGGCTTAATAAAGGTGTGCCAAATTTAAACAGCCAGTTTTGCGTAACCGCTTCTGCACTGTAAACATTTAGATCAAGGGCATTCGCTGAATTCCAATGGCTGGAAGCGCATGTGTTTAACCATTGATCCATTTGTTCTATTCGTGATTCGCAACGGTGATCTAAGGGCAGTCTGTGGTGTGACACCACTAACCAAGCGACAAGCTTTGCCAAAGGCGATAAATGCTCAAACACACGTTGTTGCTTTTCGTGATCCTTGCACAGGTTTCTGAGCATAGATTGCTCTAACTCTGCCGCTTTTGTAGCAGAAAGCGTTGCCAATTCTGTGAGCCAAGCTTCATCTGCTTTACCTTTGACAAGGGCTTCAAATAACCTCAGTGATACCCATTCATGGCGATACGGTTCACCTTTTTGCTTGGTTTTTCCGGCTAGTTTAGCTTGAAATAAGTTGTTGGCTTTACCGAAGTCATGAAACAAACCTGCTATGCTTGCTGCCAGCAATATGACTTCATTAAGCTGCCACCCTTGTTCCCATTCTTTGTGTTCAAGATTTAGCGCGGTTCTATTGACTGGTACCACACCTTCCAAAGTAAATTTCCGCCTATTACCCACTACCCACAAAAACTGGCTGCGCGAGCGGGAGCGGATCCAGTGACAACTCACTGCAGTGCTGCGGCTGGCGGTTTGGCGCAGCATTTTTTTCACCGTGAGTAACCCTTCTTCGGTGATGAGGGTTTGCCAGGTGTTATCACCAATTCGGTTAGCGAAAGCATCCAGTACACGGCGGGTTTTCTTGAGAGCGTTTTTCTCGCATTGACTCACAAAAGTGACCATCATAATTGGTGTGCCTCGCGCTTTTCTTCCTCTTTGCCTTGCAACGCGACGTGTTTCACTGTGTCGAACATGAAGTCGAGCGCTTTGTGTTCGATGAAGGCTTGCAGAATTTGTTGGCGGAACTCTTGTTCTGTGGCGTTTTCTTTGGCGCAAACAAAAGCCCACGGCAGCACAATGGCATCTTTGATTAAGTCCGCGACATCAAATACCAAAGCACCACGGCGGGTTTTGCCATGCATGACGGCAAAACCGTGCGGAATGCCCAGCACCCACAGGCAGCTTGCCGCAAGCCCGTAGGCTAAATAGTTGCCGTGATTGAGAAAATCGTTGGCTTTGTCGGTGCATTTTTTATCCGGCTGATGCTGACGCGTAAAGCCTTCTTTGCCTGTGTTATTGGCGGCGTACTTGTACAGAGCTTTGGTGAGTTGCGCTTCAGTGAGGAGCAGATCGGCTGGTTTACTCGCGGCTTCAGTACGTTGGTGAAAGGTATCAAGGGATTGCTTGATGACTTCATCTTGTAGATTAAATTTCTCATGGGTTAATTCTCGATCGGAGCGCCAAACACGCTGCAAATAATCAATCCGTGCGTTTTGAAATTGTTTGGCGGCGGCCAAGCGCTTTTCATCATCAAACCAGAATGAGAGCCAGCCTTGTAAGTATTCTGTTGGGCGATATTCGCTCTGTGGCGTGAACCATTCCACCTCGCAAGCCATGTGCAATGGCGTACCGCCGCCGCCACAAAATCCGACCAATACGCCAGCCTGTGAGAGCATGCGCATTGCGGCTTGAGTAATGGAGGTGCCGTTGCCGAGCATGAGTACGGTAGTATTGGCAATCGGAATATTGAAGTAGAGGTTTTCTTTGTCGGCTTCGGTCAAATAGAGCACGCGGCCATCTTTTTGCATCACACGGCAATATTCCAAGTAATACATATTGGCGCGCTTTGAGTGTAGGATGACTTTAAGATCGGAGGATGAGAGATCGTCCATAACTTGCTCCATGTTTCACGGTTATGCATACACTTTATGTGATTGTTGCTAAAGCTCAATCCTGCACATTTATTCAGGTAAAGTGACTTTACCTAAGCGTCCCTTGCCCTCGCTTTAACGTTCAAATAACCAGGGTTTGACGTCACGTGGGTTAAGCAAAATCAGTTGTTGGGCTTCTGGCGTGCCTTCGAGATAGTGGGTTTTTACTTGCATCTCTTTGAGTAGGTAATCGACCAATGCAGCGCGCGTGGTTATGCGCAGTTGTCCGTTTTCCATTTGGTAATCGTGGGCGATGACTTCTTTTTGCTCGTCATTTAAACGTGGATCAGGGGCGAAAATTAATACCACCTGCGTATTCCAAACCAGATCATCCTCTTTGGTGTGCTCAGAAGCATCGAGTAACTCAACATCACCGCGGCAGCGGCTTAAGACCAAATCGCGATAGCCCTGCGATTTTTCACAATAACCACGAACATGCCAACGCAAACCAGTTTTAACCAATGTATGGGGGTGGAAAATTCGCCCTTCCCATTCGGGATTGGACAGTGACACATAGCCAAGCTCAAGGCGTTTTTGCTGACGAATCGCTGCCGTTAGCGCTGCAATCACCTGTGGTGCAACATAACGCTGTGGAACGGAGCTGTGCTCACCCAGTGCTGCATTGAATGATGACTGAGGTGCATAAAACTGACCCGTGCTGAACCACTGTAAATAATGCTCAAGCGAGTGTTTGGGGGCTTCAAAGAGATATTGCGCGCTAAATTGATAAGGACCAGACACCATCTTCTTTAACCGTTCAGGATGTTGCTCTTGGTAGGCTCGGATATCCTGATAGGCTTGTTGGCGGGTAATCGAAAACTGATCGACCAGATCTTTGTTACGAACATAGCCTTGCCACACGGCAAGCATTTCTAAAAATCGATGCCGTTCTTGAAGAGTGTGTATGGTCAAGCTGTATATACCTATCGTCTAACAATGAGCATAACATAGCATAATCAATAAGATGTGTTCATGATTATTTCGACATTACACATCGAAAATCACAATAATGGAATGAGGGATATCGAGCAAGGAATGTATTTCAAAGTATAACTTTGAAAACGACTGCAACTTTGCTCCAAAGCCATAATGGAGAATTTTAGAGTGGCACAACTTTTACTGAAGCATTCGAAACTGGATGCACCATTCGTTGAGTTAGAATTGGTCTTAAAAGGAGGTAGAAGGTAAGCTTCGTTCCTTGCCGACTGGCTAAAGCGAATCTAGCCATTATTAAACGTTTCTATATCTTCCCCTATCGTTAGCGGAAAACATGCTTTGCTATTGGTCGAGGTCATGAGGCTAGGTGAAGTATGATATCTATCGGCTGGTCACCAATATTTCTATTGGTGTACCAATTAAAACTTGACTAAGCTTAGTTACAGGATTAAATCTTTTCTATACAAAGACTTATTGTCGCATTTAATCGCAAATGGATATTGAAATGAATGCAGTCTACCTATTGACCAAGGTCAGTGCCAAACCATCACGTCGGGTGTTAAAGAAAGCGGTTCTTTTTGCTCTGGCATCCAACAAGTCCTTGCGTATCTACGCTGAAGACTACAGGCGCAGTGAGGAGCACACCTTTCTAGACTTTCTCCTTCACTCTGAAGAAAGTTCTGTTCGTTACGATGATTACTTTATGCAGTGGTGTGACTCTGTCTTAGAGCAAATCGAAGAGATTCGAGCAGAGTATGAACTGGCCGCACTCGAAGTAAATTTCGAACTACTTTCGGGCAGTAACTGGGAGAAGCAACTCACTCACCAATGTCAGGGATACAACGATCTGTTTCTTATTGATTACGCCAAAGGCGTACTGGCACCACAGATACTTAGAAAGCTCTCTAGTCAAAGTAACGACATACTACTGCTGACCGAAAAAAAATGGTCACAGAAATTGAAGCTCGCCACCGCTATTGACCCACTTCATCGTGGGGACAAAAACGCCGAAATTGATAAAGCGATTATCAACCGCAGTATAGATATTGGCTCTAGACTCAACGCCAGTACCACACTCGTCTACTGTCAGTATGTCGCACCTTATCTATATCGTTACTCAAAAGAGATTCTCTCCAACCAAAAGCTAGCGATACAAGAATTTCTCAATCTCAATAAGTTTTATCAGCTTCCTTTGCGACTGATTGAAGCGAACCCAGAAGAAGGGTTGCCTAATGCGGCAATCTCAATCGACGCTTCTATTTTGGCAATGGGGGCGTGTAAACGGACCGCGTTGTCTCGCTATTGGTCTGGTAGCACCGTGGATGTTCTGATAGCCAACCCGCCATGTGATTTATTGCTTATCACCAAGTAGGCAACCTAAAGCACGATGGCAAAGCCTACGGATTAACCATAGCGATCATTGCTATCAATACGATTAAAAAACGCCAAAAGAGCATGGTAACTCTTTTGGCGTCAACTCCGTTTAGGCTTTTTTCGACTCTCTAACGATGGTGAGGGCACCATCTAGATGTATATCACGTTGTGGGTAAGCGATTGTTATGTCGTGCTGTTTGAACATAGCGTCAATCTCAAAACGAATATCGCTGGTTACTGCCCGAACCTCGCCTTCTACCTGTGAGTTAATCCAGAAAAACGTTTCAAAGACTAATGCGTTGTCTCCAAAATCCTGGAAAAAAACCGCAACTTCAGGGGTTGAAAGTACTTTGGGTTGGTTGATGGTAATATCACGCATTAACTTCTCAACTAACCGAACATCACTTCCGTACGCCACTCCAACAATGACTGAACCTCTTACCAATTTATCCCTCAGAGTCCAGTTAATCACCGTATTTTCAAGCAGTTTACTGTTAGGAATCAGCATATGAACCCCATCAACACGTCGAATTCGTGTCGAGCGAGTGTTAATTTGTTCCACCGTTCCTTTTGCCCCTTCAACCTCCAGAAAGTCACCAATACGAATCGGTTTTTCACCTATCAATATCCAACCACTGATAAAGTTGTTAATGATATTCTGCGCACCAAAACCAAATCCAATCGCTATAGCACCGGAAAGAAAGGCAAATGCGGTGATAGGAATGTTCAGCATTGATAACGTGGTAAGGAAAATAACACCAAGTGCGAAAACAAAGAGCACTCGCTCGATTAAGTGCACAATATTTGGGTCCTTACCCGATGATGTTAGTTTTGCACGAACGCCTTTTATGAGTAACTTAGAGACCCATAAACTGACCACAACCCAAGTGGGTACCGCCAGAATAGCCCATAGTGTCACTGGTTGATCGTTAAAGGTAAAAAGTGTCATTTCCAACCAAGAAATTACCCTTTCCAACATACTCATCCCTCTTAGTACATCAACTATTTGTTTTGTCGTTATCTATATCATGAACTCATGATTATCGCTGCGGGGTATTCGTATGCGCCATAACAACTTTTGCTTTGGCGCAATCAAGCACACTGGCCGACAGCTTCTTTATTATCGTTGCGTTTGTCTTTACTAGCTTGGCTGGCGTTAATCTTTTTTACCGAATCAATGGTGACCACTTCTTCTGCGGTAACGTTTTTCGAGTTACCTAGGAATACACCGCCTTTTTGAATCGTAAACTCTCCCGAAGAAACCTCACCTTCTAGGCGACCGTCACCCAGTATCTCAACACTCTTGGTGTACACTTTGCCACGAAAATGGCCATTAACGACCAAACGATCCGCTTTCACTGAACCTTCAACCGAACCAGTTGCACTGATAGTCACGGTTTGGTCTGTCTCAATACTGCCTGTGACTCGGCCATCTATTTGGATATTACAAGTAAGTCTGAGTTCTCCGCTGATGTCGGCTCCGTCAGCGATGACAGTCTGTGTGAGGTGGCGATTCGATTCTCTATTTTGTTTACTAAATAATCCCATTCTATGTCCTTATTCGATTCAAAAATCGCGGCAAAGTTATTCATTTCCCATTGAGTAAATGGCAGTGGGTCAAGGGCGCGTCCTACCATACGGATCTCATAATGGAGATGGTAACCCGTCGACAGGCCAGTATTTCCAGACAAACCAATCAGGTCGCCTTTTTTAACGTATTCTCCAGGCTTCACTTTGAAAGCTTTTAAGTGGGAATACGATGACGTAAAACCAAATGAGTGAATGATGCGCAGAAAGTTACCTGAGCCCTGATTACTCTTGCGTGTCAACTCAACTACACCATCAGCAGGTGCGTAAATTGGCGTACCAATATTGACAGCATAATCTATACCACGGTGCATAGATCGCGTCTTTTTCACTGGATGAGTACGCGTGCCAAATGTAGACGACAAGTAACCAATTTTCACTGGCTTGCCGCTGGGAATTAATTGCAACATCTGGTGACGAGCAGCGGTGCTGAGTGCGGCGAGATCGGCGCGCTCACGCAATTCTAACTCTCCATCCGGCAGTGACATCGCTTTCTCTATTCCACTCAGTTTCTGCTCGACATACACCAGCTCTTTCTTGAGCGACTCAGCATCTTGAAGCTGTTGTTTCAATTGTTGCTCTTTGGCAACCAATTGCTGCTCAAGCCGCTGGGTTTTATCTGCCAGCTGCTGCGCTTGATATTGAGAGTCTGCAACATTAGTTAGTTGTGTCAACAGTACAGTGACCAGAGCGCCAAACACCAGCACAGCGAATAATAAACTGAGTTTGATGCGACGAATAGTTTGCGGCGATAGGTTTAGGAATCGAGTTCCCGTTACACTAGAGACCGCCACTGTAAAATTACTGGATTTCATAACGTCAAAAATACAAGGTGTTACATTCATTTGTTCTCAAGGCTGGCAATTCTAGCAATCTAATTCCTCTAAATCAGATTGGAAGGGCAAATTCGTTGACTCGATTCCAGTCTTATAAAATCCGTTTAATATCAGATTTAAACTTGTCGCCTATTGGCAAGCATAGCTCCGATACTGTGCCAAGTTTATTGCTATACCGCTTTTCTACGACACTAAATTTTCACCAATTTCAGCTTTATCATTTTAATACGATACGTATAATCCCTGCTCAATTTCTTACATACCAAGTAAAGAGTATCTGCATGTCTAAGCTGTTTTTTAAAGGTCGAATCGAAACTCGACAAAATCACGTACTGTCAGGCTACAACGTTAATCGTACCATCAAAGCAGGTACTGAAGAAGCACCGATCAATATCGTTGTTCCGACAGAGTTACGCAAACAAGAAATCGAGACCATCACTCAGGAGCATTCGATTGTCGCTAACATCACTGTAGATGAAAGCCAAGAGGAAAATACGATCGAGCTAGATACGCTCTTGAACAAGGCAAAAACAACGGTTTTCGAAAAAAACCAAACAGAAACGACCTTTGTAGTTGTGGTAGCGGCAAAAAATACAAAAAGTGCTGCGCTTAGATTGCTAATACCGCCCTCACGCGGCGGTATAACGCTTATAAACCTCCAACCTGCCTATATTGACGCCTAAGCCCCCTAGTTGCATTGACTTACGCATCAAAGCCTATGTTTAAACCTCAACCTTATAATTTAAATAACTTATAACCGAACTCGCCAACATCGCGCGTAGGAATAATCTGTGTTTTCATTAAACGTTATGATATTTCCATATAATAGCGTTAACATTACGGTTAATTACTATTTGAATTATAAAAGCCATGAAAAATATGATATTACTCGCAAGTATGTTAAGTGTTCCTGTATTGGCTACGGATGAGTCTCCTCGGTTTTTTATTGGACTAAAGGGCGGATACCAATGGGCTCTAGACGATACTTACAATCAATCAAATCCAGAAGGAACAATCGTTGGTGTATATGGTGGATTGCAGTTTACTCCATCTTGGAGTTGGGATGTCGGCTATCAACATCATGAGAAATTAAAAGCTACTGCCACATCAGTTGACGTAAAAACTTGGTTAATAGAAAGTGCCCTGCGTTACGATTGGTATCTACAAGACAATTTGAGCTTATATGGTCGACTAGGCGTTGCTTATTGGGATATGGAAAAAACAATCAACTTATCTGATAAGCTCGAGGCCTCTGGTTTTTCTCCTCTCGGCGAGGTTGGGGTGCACTATCACTTTAATTCTAACGTCAGCTTATCAGCAGGCTACCAGTATATTGATAGTATAGGTAAGTTAAATACGGGAAGGTATGATAGTCAAGGAATGATTTTTGGTCTTATGTACACATTTGATGTTACAAGTCAGCCTACGTTAGTCGGGGACACTTCCACTTCTATGATTGAAGAAACTCCGGTTAAGGAAACTTCCACTGTTACCCCCCCCCCTCAAACGCTTGTTTTTTCGTCGAAAAACACGAGTGGATTATTTGATTTGGATTCTATTAAGCACAGTAATGATTTTATTGACCAGTTAGCTGAAGTTGCTGCAGTGTTAAAAACTTATCCCAACGCTAAAGCTGTTGTGGTTGGACACACTGACTCGACAGGCTCAGCATCTTACAATCAAAAACTCTCTGAATATCGTGCACAAACATCTGTCAGTAAACTGATTGAATTGGGAGTAGCACCGAAACAACTTGAATGGCAAGGAGAAGGGGAATCTCGACCTATTGCTGACAACAATACAGAAGATGGGAGAGCCAAAAACCGCAGAGTTGAAATTACTATCACCAATTTTAAAATTTAACGGGAAATTATGATTCAGTTTTTTAATAATTTTTTTACCCTAGTGGGCTTGACATTGTTGGTTGGCTGTAATTCTGAGGGGGCATTCAATTCGTTACCTCAGCCGTCAGTCGACGCGACAGTAATAGAGATTTCAGTAACTCCTTCACCTATTTCGGTGTTAAAAGGACGCACGAAACAGTTAGTGGCTCTGGCCAAATTTGACGATGGAACTGAATTTGATATAAGTGATTCTGTGACATGGGCGATAGTTGGAGATCCAACCATCGCATCAATTTCAGCTTCAGGTTTATTAACTGGTATCGCTAAAGGTAGTACCGCGGTCACTGCCATGAAAGGCGGCGTTATAAGTAATACGGTGAATGTCAATGTGTGTGATCTAGCTGGTGCATGTATTGATATTTTCGATGTCGGTAATGGAAAATTGTTTACCAACTCCCCATCTGTAGCTTATTTAGACAGTATTAATGTAGGTGCCATAACTAATGGAACTTATACTGAAAATGGGAGTTACGGCCCCACAGGTGATTTCTATCAATTCAACTGGGCTAACGCCAACGCTCTATGTGTTAACTATAACACCTATAGTATCGGTGGGCGTACTAACTGGCGCCTAGCAACAAAAGACGAGTTAAAAGTGGAGCTGTTTGATAGATTTGGTAACATGTTTACTGCGCATGGTTGGCCGACCTACCAAAGTTACTGGTCGTTTACGTCTGACGGATCTCTTTATTACGAAGTAGATCTTAACTCTGGTATCATCATCAGCATAAACCCAAGTGTCACGTTCTACGTATCCTGTATCTCAGAGCCTTAATTCACTCATTCAGTATAAAAACAAGAAAGTCGCTCATTAGGGGAGGTTTACAATGTGTATCTGACCTTCGATGCGACCAGCTTGCAATACAACATTGATCAGCAAGCGCCACTGCTTAAACAGTTAGAGCATCATGCAAATATACGGAGTCAGGCCATGAAAACACTTGGTCTGACCGCCGTTCAACAAGGTATTGAACGGCTGTTTAAGGTTCTGCCCGCTCAACTGGCAAAACAGATTAACCAGCAGTGGTTAACCTTGCATTCATTAGTTGATCAATGCCAGCAATATAATCATGAAAACGGGGTAAGCTCAGCGAGTTTTCATGAACTGATTAGTCAACTCAAACGCCCCGCCTCACACACCTATGTGGAAACGGTTGAATAAAATTTCAGCGTTATCCGGTTGCGGAATCAAGCGCAGATTCAAGCCCGACTCAATGCTAACCGCTTGGGCTAGAAGTCAGTCAACAAAACGACCAACGTTTCGACTGAGAGGCAACTTCCCCCTAATCACTCTGTAAACTCGATTTTTAGCCTTTACGCCAGCAATTTACCCACAAATGATTCAATATCCCGTATAATTTTTACTCAACAATAGAAAACCTTATCTTTCGTTGGTTGTTATTGGACGAGCAAAGCAGGATAATGTCGGGATCGGAATTTCAACACTATATAATTATGACCGAATATCTTTTGTTGTTGGTTGGTACTGTGCTGGTCAACAACTTTGTACTGGTGAAGTTTCTGGGTTTATGTCCATTCATGGGCGTGTCGAAAAAGCTAGAAACAGCAATTGGAATGGGGTTAGCGACTACGTTCGTTTTAACCTTAGCGTCAGTGTGTGCGTATCTCGTGGAGAGCTACATCCTTGATCCGCTCAATCTTCAATACCTAAGAACCATGAGTTTCATTCTGGTTATTGCAGTCGTTGTGCAGTTCACAGAGATGGTGGTGCACAAAACCAGCCCAACACTTTATCGCCTGCTTGGTATCTTTTTACCCCTAATCACCACCAACTGTGCAGTGTTAGGTGTCGCTCTGTTAAACATCAATGAAAACCACAACTTTATTGAATCGATCATTTACGGCTTTGGTGCTGCGGTTGGTTTCTCACTGGTTCTGATTTTGTTTGCCTCTATGCGTGAGCGAATTGCAGCGGCCGATGTACCTATGCCTTTTAAAGGTGCCTCGATCGCAATGATTACCGCAGGACTGATGTCGCTAGCCTTCATGGGCTTTACAGGTTTGGTGAAGTTGTAATGAGCTCAATATTAATCGCGATTATAGCCATTGCTGTGCTGGCGGCGGTATTTGGTGCCGTGCTTGGTTTTGCTTCGATTCGCTTCAAAGTAGAAGCCGATCCTATTGTCGATCAAATCGATAGCATTCTCCCTCAAACCCAGTGTGGTCAGTGTGGTTACCCTGGCTGTCGCCCTTACGCGGAAGCCATCGCCAATGGTGATGACATCAACAAATGTCCTCCAGGCGGCCAAGCGACAATAGAAAAACTGGCTGATTTAATGGGGGTGGAAGCGACAGACTCTGCTCATGACCTTGAGAATGCGGTAAAAACCGTCGCCTTTATCCATGAAGATATGTGTATTGGCTGTACTAAGTGTATTCAGGCATGCCCTGTTGACGCGATTGTCGGCGGCACAAAAGCGCTGCACACAGTCATTAAGGATGAATGCACTGGCTGTGACCTTTGTGTCGCACCGTGCCCAACTGACTGTATCGAAATGATCCCTGTAGAAACGACTACAGCGAGCTGGAAGTGGCAGATGGACGCCATTCCTGTTGTTGATATTACCGATTCTGCGCCAGCGCAGAAAAGTGTGAATTAAGGACTGGCATGTTGTCACTAATCGAAAAAATAAAATCAGGTGCACTTTGGAGCTTCCCTGGTGGTGTGCACCCAGCGGAAAACAAAGCTCAATCGGTCTCGCTGCCGCTGAGTCGCGCATCTGTTCCGGCACAAATTATCCTGCCTATCAAACAGCATATCGGTAAGCCGGGCAACCTTGCAGTTGAGGTTGGAGCTAAGGTTCTCAAAGGGCAGCCACTCACCAAGTATGACTCCAGCTTTATGTTACCTGTTCACGCGCCAACCTCAGGTACTGTGGTGGCGATTGAACCACGAACCACCGCGCATCCGTCGGGTTTAAGCGAAGTTTGTATCGTTATCGAACCGGACTTCACAGACCAATGGCAAGAACGCGAGGCTTGGCCTGATTTCGCTCAGCGAACGCCAGATGAACTGATTGAAAAGATCCGTCAGGCGGGTGTTTCCGGCATGGGTGGCGCAGGTTTCCCAACGGCTAAGAAAATTCAATCTGGACTTGCTCGTACTGAAATTTTAATCATCAATGCCGCTGAATGTGAACCTTACATTACCGCCGATGATGTACTGATGCGTGAGCATGCAGATGAAATCATCAAAGGCATTGAAATTGTTGAACATATTCTAAAGCCAACACTGACCGTGATCGGGATTGAGGATAATAAACCTCAAGCGGTTGAGGCCCTTCAGCAAGCCGCCGAAGATAAAGATATTGTCATCCGTGTTATTCCGACCAAATACCCTTCTGGTGGTGAGAAACAGTTAATTAAGATTCTGACCAATAAAGAAGTTCCTAATGGCGGTATCCCAGCAGATATCGGCATCTTGGTACAAAACGTAGGCTCACTTCAGGCTATCAAACGAGCCGTTTGTAATGGTGAAGCATTGGTTGAGCGTGTAGTGACGTTAACTGGTGATACCTTCAAGCAGCCTAGAAACGTCTGGGCTTTGATTGGAACGCCAGTTCAGGCTTTGTTAGATGAATTTGGCTACAAAGCTGATAAGAAGCTGCCACGCTTGATCATGGGTGGACCGATGATGGGCTTTACCTTGCCTCACGCACAGGTTCCTATAACTAAGACATCGAATTGTATTTTGGCACCAACGCGCAAAGAAATTTCGCCAAATCAATATGAGATGGCGTGTATTCGTTGTGGTCAGTGTGCGGAAGCTTGTCCTGCCTCACTTCTTCCTCAGCAATTGGTCTGGCACGCCAAGGCGGAAGAGTACGACAAGTGTGAAGAGCAAAATATTAAGGATTGTATTGAATGTGGTGCTTGTGCTTTTGTCTGCCCAAGTGAAATACCTCTGGTTCAATATTACCGCCAAGCTAAAGCCGAAATTCGTACTCGCAAAGAAGAATCTGAAGCGGCCGAACGCGCCAGAATTCGCTTTGAAGAGAAGAAGGCTCGTCTTGAAAGAGACAAAGCTCAACGTGAAAATCGCTTCAAGAAAGCGGCTGAAGATCGTCGTAAAGAGATGAAAAACAGCGGCGAAGATGATGCCATTGCAGCGGCCATTGCTCGCGTAAAAGCTCAGAAATCTGCTGACGCTGAAGAAGGTCAAGCGGTCAGACCTGCTGTTGCCGCTGCCATTGCCAAAGCGAAAGCTAAGCAAGCTGCCGCCCAACAACAAGGTAAATCTGAGCCAGACAACAGCGAAATGGCAAAACTGCGTGAAGAGCGTAAACGTCAAGCCCGCGAACGCAAAGCCGAGAAATCGCAACACGTCGAGGGCGCATCAGAAGATAAAAAGGATGCCGTTGCTGCGGCTATCGCTCGTGCTAAAGCACGTAAGGCGCAGCAAAATAGTGCTGAGACTGAGCTACCATCTGAAACACCTCCGGAACCATCTCAGGAAAGCACGACAACCGAGCAAGATCCTAAGAAGGCAGCGGTTGCCGCGGCTATTGCCCGAGCTAAAGCTCGTAAAGCACAGCAAGAACAACAAAAACAATTTGAGGAGAAAGAGTAGTGGCCTTTTTTATTGCCAGCTCACCCCATGCGCACAGTCGTAGAAGCACTCCTGATCTTATGAAATGGGTCGCGCTTTGCGCCCTACCCGGTTTGGCAGCCCAAACCTACTTCTTTGGTTGGGGAACCATCATCCAATTGATGATGGCAATTGTGATTGGTTTATCGTTAGAAGCCTTGGTGATGGTCGCTCGAAAGCGCCATCCTATGTCTGCCTTGAGAGACAACAGTGCGTTAGTCACGGCTTGGCTATTAGCCATCGCGATTCCACCTTTGTCTCCTTGGTGGGTGATTACTATTGGCCTTATCTTTGCCATCATCATTGCAAAACATTTGTACGGTGGTATCGGTCAAAACCTGTTTAACCCAGCTATGGTTGCTTACGTTGTACTGCTGATTTCATTCCCAGTACAGATGACCAGTTGGATCTCTCCAGCCGAGTTACAAGCCACACCGATCTCCAGTAGTGATGCATTATCGCTGATTTTTACAGGCCTAAATTTAGAAGGGCTGTCGCTGCAGCAAATTCGTAGTGGCATTGATGGTATTACCATGGCGACGCCACTTGATGCCTTTAAAACTTCACTTTTAGCCGGCCAAACGAGCAGCGAAGCTTTGAGTCAACCTCAATTTAGTGGTCTTGCTGGCATTGGTTGGGAGTGGGTTAACCTCGCCTATCTCGCTGGTGGACTATTGCTAATTAAACTAAGAGTCATTAATTGGCACATCCCAGTAGGTTTTCTGATCGGTTTAACGCTAATCAGCAGCCTATTTACGCTGTTTATGCCTGGCACAACCGCTTCGCCTATCGTACATCTGTTATCTGGTGCAACCATGGTTGGCGCCTTCTTTATCGCAACCGATCCCGTTTCAGCGTCTACAACAGTTAAGGGGCGTCTCATCTTCGGTGCTTTTATCGGTGCTATGGTGTTTATTATTCGGAGTTGGGGTGGATTCCCTGATGGTGTAGCGTTCGCTGTACTGCTTGGCAACATGTGTGTACCTCTGGTTGATTACTACACCAAACCAAGAACTTATGGGCATTAAGGTTACATCATGTTAAACGCTATTCGAAAAAATGGTGCCGTACTGGCTATTTTTGCCTGCGCTTCTACAGGTGTGGTGGCACTGACAAACTCTCTGACTAAAGATCAGATCAACTTGCAGCAACAGAAACAATTGCTATCAGTACTCAATCAGGTGATCCCTCACGATCTGCACGATAATGAGCTCTATAAGGCCTGTACTCTGGTCAATAGCCCACTTCTGGGCACTGATGCAGACATGCCTGTGTACATGGCGACACTGAATGGTCAACCTTCCGCCATGGCAATTGAAGCTATCGCACCAGATGGCTATAACGGAGCGATTAAGATCATCGTCGGTATCAAACAAGATGGTACGATTTCTGGTACTCGTGTTCTTAGCCATCAAGAAACACCCGGGCTTGGTGATAAAATTGATCTACGCATCAGCGACTGGATTTTAGGGTTTGCGGGTAAGTCTTTAACTGATAGTAATCAAGCCGATTGGAAAGTTCGCAAAGATGGCGGTCAATTTGATCAGTTTACCGGTGCAACCATTACACCACGAGCCGTTGTGAAAGCGATCAAAAAGACGGCTGAGTACGTCAATACTCACCGAGATCAAATACTGGCTCAGCCACTCACATGTGGAGGCAACAATGAGTGATCATAAAACACTGATTAAGAACGGCATGTGGGATAACAACCCTGCGTTAGTTCAACTTCTTGGTCTGTGCCCACTGTTAGCGGTATCTTCTACCGTGACCAACGCACTTGGACTTGGAATCGCAACGCTATTGGTGCTGGTTAGCTCAAACGTCACCGTATCATTAGTCCGTGATTACGTACCTAAAGAGGTACGTATTCCGGTGTTTGTGATGATCATTGCCGCATTGGTGACTTGCGTGCAGTTGTTGATGAACGCCTATGCTTACGGTTTATACCTATCACTAGGCATCTTCATCCCTTTGATTGTGACCAACTGTATCATCATTGGTCGCGCTGAAGCTTTTGCGTCGAAAAACGATGTTCTACCCTCTGCACAAGATGGGTTTTGGATGGGCTTAGGCATGACGAGTGTACTCGTGGTGTTGGGTGCTATACGTGAGATCATCGGTAACGGCACTCTATTTGATGGTGCAGATTTGCTATTGGGTGAATGGGCAACATCTTTGCGCATAGAAATTTTCCACTTCGATAACAGCTTCCTACTGGCGCTGTTACCACCGGGTGCCTTCATCGGCGTGGGACTACTGATCGCAGCGAAAAACGTCATCGACAAACAAGTCCAAGCTCGTCAGCCAAAACAACAAAAACAGACTATTGAACGAGCTCGCGTAACCAACCAATAAAAAACCGCGCATTCTTTTATTCGCGTGGCATAAAACACTGGAAAGCAGCCTAAAATGAACAAAGAGAAACGAATACTAATACTGGAACGCTTGAGGGAAGATAACCCGAACCCTCAAACAGAGCTGAACTGGAGCACACCTTTTGAGCTTTTAATTGCCGTTCTGTTATCAGCACAAGCAACGGATGTCAGTGTCAACAAAGCCACAGACAAGCTCTATCCGGTTGCAAACACACCACAAGGGCTGCTCGATCTTGGTGTTGATGGCGTCAAGGAATACATTAAGACCATCGGTCTGTTCAACTCCAAAGCCGAAAATGTTATCAAGACTTGTAAGATCTTAATCGAACAGCACGGCGGCGAAGTACCTGAAAATAGAGAAGCGTTAGAAGCACTGCCAGGGGTGGGACGAAAGACCGCCAACGTCGTTCTCAATACCGCGTTTGGCTGGCCAACAATTGCTGTCGACACTCATATCTTCCGCGTTGCCAACCGTACCAAGCTTGCGGTGGGGAAAAACGTTGACCAAGTGGAAGAGAAGCTACTCAAAGTTGTGCCTAAAGAATTCAAACTCGATGTTCATCATTGGTTAATCCTCCATGGTCGCTACACTTGTGTAGCACGCAAACCACGTTGTGGCAGCTGTATCATAGAAGACCTTTGTGAATTTAAAGAAAAAGTATATCCAGAAAACTAGGAGAGCATAACAATGTCAAATGGACGCATCTTGCACACGATGCTTCGTGTTGGTGACTTAGATAAATCAATCAAGTTTTACACTGAAGTAATGGGAATGCAGCTACTTCGTACTAATGAAAATAAAGAGTACGAATACACGCTAGCCTTCATTGGCTTTGGTGACGAATCTCAAGGCGCTGTGATTGAGCTGACCTACAACTGGGGAACGACGGAATACGACCTAGGAACAGCATTTGGACACATCGCTATTGGCGTCGACGACATTTACTCAACTTGTGAGGCTATCAAAGCTGCAGGAGGCAATGTGACTCGTGAACCTGGCCCTGTTAAAGGCGGTACAACACATATCGCGTTTGTTAAAGACCCAGACGGTTACATGATCGAGCTGATCCAAAACAAGCAAGCTTCTGCAGGTTTGGAAGGCTAAAACGCCCTAACATCAATCAAACATTAGGACAGCAACTCGCTGTCCTAATTTTTAGACTTTACTTGATAATGATTATCACTTAATCTCTAACTGTTCGCACCGAGGAGATTGATAACATGGGCATTACCGAATGGGAGAAGCATACCTTGCTGGCTGATCTAGCCATGAGTGATGATGACCATCTACGTGGCATACTTCATTACCAACAAGCGCTCACTCTGAGTGAACGTATTAGTGAGCAAGACGAGGTCGATGTAGAAGATCGTTTGATGATTTCAGTGATATCGTGCCACAACATGGCGATGTTCTGGCGCAATATTGGCGACGAGAAATATGAACTGAAGTATCTTCAACTAGCATCAGAAAAAGTACTGACTCTCGTCCCACAATGCCCAAATAACCAGTGCGATGCTTTCATTGACTCGATGGGATGCTGCAAGAAAGCCCTGATCGAATTTATGAAAAGACACCCTAATCCAAACATCGCTAGAATGGTGCAAGATATTGATACTGCTACCAATTGTAATCTGATTGCTAAATTCAGATTAAACTGATCTGGTGCCCTCAATAGCTAAAAACCAGCGATATGCTGGCTTTTAGCTATTGAGTTGCTCAGCGGTTTAAACCTGAGTACGACCCAAGGATATAACGACACGGCGGTTTCTGTCTTTGCCAATTGGTGATGAGTTATCATCAATCGGTCGACGTTTACCATAGCCTTGAACCCGGATACGATCTTCCTGCAAGCCTAACGACTTAAAGTATTCTTGCAACACTTCTGCACGTCGTTCCGATAAGTTTTGGCTCGAACTCTTACTATCATCGGCATCGGTATAGGTTGAGACGAGCACTAAATCGATATCTTGGTTGTGCTTAATATATTCAGCAATTTGCGCCAAGCGTTTCTGTGACTGTTTATTTAGCTCTACGCTAGTACGGTCATAGTGAAGAATAGTAAATGCGATATCTTCGAAGCTGTAAGGCAGTAAATTGGCAATACAATCACTAAAGACATTGTAAGAACGTTGGAAAAGCACCGATGAGAGTGCAACCTCTATTCTTTCGTCACGGCTGCGCCATTCTTGATAACTGAATGTCGGGTATCGCCCCTTCTCTAACTCACCCAGAATATTCCACGCAGTTTGTCCGCCAACATAGCCATCAAACTGTTGGAAAAAGCGGATACTGGTTATCCGGTCGGCACCTTCTCCTGGTCGCCATGCTGGAGGCATAGAGACAAGGCTAACATCACGAGTTTGCCCCATAGGGCGTTTCATCTTGAGCTCAAAGTCGAGATTGATTTTCTTACTGGCGTAAGAAGAAAACACCGCATCACCATAATTGGGGATAGGATGTACGAGTCGACATTCCAATGGTGTATTGGCAACCATTTGCCACGTCGATTGCTGAGGCTTTGCAACATACTGCTTATCCAACGCATACGCTTGGGCAGTAAACGCTGTCATGGACAAGGCTAAACTGGTTGCAAACAACTTCTTCATACGATACTTCTTCTCTTAACTGAACTCTGGCGAGGTGGCTTTTGCCGCTCAATCGCCCGCGACAAATACAATGCAAAAATCTAGCCAACACATTTGTATAGTACAAATTTCCAATGTTTCTTTTTCAATCAGCATTAACGGTTTTTCTTGCTGAAAGAATCTGCAATAATGCCTGCCCTGTCACATAATACGAAGCACACATGACTATAGAAAACGAAGCATTGACGCTAAAAAAACGATTCCGTGGTTACTTTCCCGTCGTTATTGACGTGGAAACTGCAGGATTCAACGCCAAAACAGATGCCCTACTGGAAATCTGTGCCATTACTCTAAAGATGGACGAAAACGGCGATCTTGTCCCCGCGTCAACCATTCATTTTCATGTCGAACCTTTTGAGGGCGCTAACATTGAAAAAGAAGCGCTCGACTTTAATGGGATTCGCGATCCATATAGTCCGCTGCGAGGTGCTGTGACAGAAGACCATGCTCTCAAGGAAATCTACAAGCTTGTGCGCAAGGAACAAAAAGCTGCAGATTGTAGCCGCGCCATCATGGTCGCTCACAACGCAACTTTCGATCACAATTTCGTGATGGAAGCGAGTGAGCGCTGCAAGCTAAAGCGTGTCCCATTTCACCCCTTCGCTACCTTTGATACTGCAACACTAAGTGGTTTGGCCTACGGTCAGACTGTTTTGGCTAAAGCGTGCAAAACGGCTGGGATGGAATTTGACAATAAAGAAGCCCACTCAGCTCTATACGATACTCAAAAAACGGCTGAGCTCTTTTGCGGCATTGTCAATAAATGGAAAGCTCTTGGTGGCTGGCCACTCGTTGCATCGGATGCTGAAACAATAAAATAAAAATGTAAACACAACTTACGAGTAAATTATGAACCCTGTTGTCATTTCTGTATGTGTCATGCTTGCTTTAGCACTGATGCGAGTCAATGTCGTGGTCGCACTGACATTCAGTGCTATCGTCGGTGGCTTGGTTTCATGTATGGAACTGAATCAAGCTATCTCCGCATTTGAAAGTGGTCTAGGTGGTGGCGCTACCATCGCTCTAAGCTATGCAATGCTCGGTACTTTTGCTGTTGCTATCTCTCGCTCTGGAATCACAGACCTGCTAGCAAATAGCGTGATTAAACGTATTCACGGTAAAGAAAACGCATCGGCGTCAACTGGCTTGAAGTACGCGGTGCTGGTTGCATTAGTTTTGGTGACTATGTCATCACAAAACATTATTCCTGTTCACATCGCCTTTATCCCAATTCTTATTCCACCTCTACTAGGCGTGTTTGCCAAGCTAAACCTCGATCGTCGTATGATTGCTTGTGTACTGACGTTTGGTCTCGTTACACCCTACATGGTGCTACCGATTGGTTTTGGCGGTATCTTCCTCAACAACATTCTGCTGAAAAACTTGCACGAGAACGGCCTAGAAAGCGTCGTTGCAAGCCAAGTGCCTGTTGCTATGCTGCTTCCTGCTGCTGGTATGGTTTTTGGTCTTGTTACTGCGATTTTCTTTAGCTATCGCAAGCCTCGCCAGTACAAAGAAACTGAGCTGACTCATGTTGAAGAAGGTCCAAAGGAGATCAACAAGAAAAACGTATTGGTTGCCGCTGTCGGTATTGTTGCCGCTCTTAGCGTTCAGCTTTCAACTGGTTCTATGATTATTGGTGGCCTTGCTGGTTTCATGGTGTTTACTTTCGGCGGTGTGATTGCGTGGAAAGAAACCCATGACGTGTTCACTAAAGGTGTTCACATGATGGCAATGATCGGCTTTATCATGATTGCAGCGGCAGGTTTTGCCGCAGTGATGAAACAAACGGGTGGTGTTGAATCTCTCGTTGAAGCACTTTCAACCAGTATTGGTGATAACAAACCTATGGCGGCACTACTGATGCTGGTTGTTGGCCTGTTGGTAACAATGGGGATTGGTTCATCATTCTCAACCATTCCAATTCTTGCCACTATTTACGTACCACTCGCTGCGGCTTTCGGCTTCTCACCGATGGCCACTATCGCACTAGTTGGTACCGCAGCAGCTTTGGGTGATGCAGGTTCTCCGGCTTCTGATTCAACCTTAGGCCCAACATCTGGTCTAAATGCTGATGGTCAACACGAACATATCTGGGAAACCGTGGTACCAACCTTTATCCACTACAATATCCCACTGATTGTATTTGGTTGGATTGCAGCAATGGTGTTGTAATCACGACAAACACATACAAAAAAAGCTGACCTTAGGTCAGCTTTTTTATTGGGAACAATCGGTATTACCGCGCTTGTTTTTCAACAACCGCAGCCAACACCGGCACCATATCTTCAAGCAGTTTTGCTTCGACTGGCTTACCAGATGAATCGGTCACGTTAATTGAAGTACGGTTACCAAGATCACCAAATAGGAAGGTGTAAGTCCCAGAGTTTAGACCAATTGGTTTGACACCAATATCGTTCCAGAACTTATCATCAGGTGCCGCATACTTCGCTTTGACCGTACCTTGAGATTGGTTACGCTCTTCAAGAGTAAAGCCCATAGTCGGCAGAAGAGTCGGTAGACGGTTCCACAGTACGTTGTATTGAGTTCGAGCAATAATAACAGGGAAGCCACTGCGGTCTGAACCCATTGTGATCGGGATCTGCTTCACTAACTGTTCTGCTTTACGAGCTGCTTCTTCACGTAAGTCTAGGTCATAACGAGCCGTCACTAAGTTAGTCATCAGCGCATTGTAACGTTCTTTGTTAGTAGCAGTAACAGGTAGCTTTTTACCTGCTTCACGCCAATCAATTAGAGAAATACGAAAGCCATGACGGCCATCAGCAACGACGCGCTCAATTTGGTAACGTGCGCCAAGCTCAACGTCCTCGTCTTCAGACATCCAACTTACCCAATCCGTCTCTATACGTGTTGAAGTCTGTTCGCGAATCGCTATGTTTCGCTCTTGCAGCATCTTCTCTGCGGTTTGCCAAACTTTCTCAACTTCATCTTCACGGAGTAGCCAAAGTGTCGTTTCACCGCGCCTACGTTCAGCTCTCGCACCCGGAATCAATTCTAATACTTGCTGAGGAGGACGAATATCAACCTCTTTACCCACACCACCAGAAAACTCCCCCTGAGGAATTTGATAGTTAGTGTAAAACTGCGGAGTTGCCCCTTCAGCCAACTTCCACTCTTGCATCGGTGCCGTATTTAAGTATTCAAAGTCATCCTTAGCCTGACGACGTTGTGTCGCGCTGCCTGAACATGCACTTAAAACAAAAACAGCTAGTGAACTGACGACTAGCTGGTAAGACAATTTCATTGAAACTCCTGATACTTGTAAGCCGGAGCAGTGCTCCGGCCATCCATATTCAAATTTAGTAAATGCAAGCATCCGTCATTGCTTGAGCCACAGTCGGGCGAGCACTTTCAGATAGCTCTGTCAGTGGCAGACGCAAACTACCATGTTCAATCAGGCCTAGTTTATGCGCAGCCCATTTGACTGGAATTGGGTTCGACTCGATAAACAGGTTTTTATGTAAAGGCATCAAGCGTTGGTTAATAATTTCCGCTTCTTCGTACTTACCTTCACGAGCCAGTTTGAACATTTTCGCCATGTCTGCGGCTGCAATGTTATTGGTTACCGAGATAACACCATTGCCGCCCTGTTTAACGAATTCCAAACCTGTTAGGTCGTCACCACTTAGTAAGATAAAATCTTCGCCACAAAGTTCACGGTGAATTGCAATTCTGCTTAAATCGCCTGTCGCATCTTTAAGTGCAACAATATTTTCGATTTCAGACAAACGTGCCACTGTTTCTGGCAGTAAGTCTACCGCAGTACGGCCTGGTACGTTGTACAAAATTTGTGGTACATCGCTCTCTTCTGCGATGGCTTTGTAGTGCTGGTACAAACCTTCTTGCGTTGGTTTGTTGTAGTAAGGCGTAACACTTAAACAACCTGCAATCCCTGAGTTGTTTAGTAGACGGCTGAATGTGACAGACTCGTGCGTTGCATTTGCACCCGTTCCAGCAATAATAGGGATTCGCCCGTCAGCAAATTCGACCGACTTCATCACGACCTTGACATGCTCTTCAATAGTCAGCGTTGCCGATTCACCGGTCGTACCGACTGCTACGATGCCATCGCTGCCCGCTGCAATATGGTACTCCACCAGCTTCTTCAGGCTCACGTAATCTACTTCGCCATCATGATTAAACGGTGTAATTAACGCTACAATACTTCCTGAAAACATGTCTTTCTCCCTAATTTAGATACTTATCGCATGGTACTGTAAGGCGATTGATAAAGACAAGCACTTAGATGCGCTTAAATCACCTAAATGAATGAATATTTATTGGATGTTAGAACTCTGGCAACATACTCCTTCTATTTTCCGCCGTGTCAGTACTAAGTGAAGAATTCAGTGCTCGTAGTGGATCCGATTAAAGCATACTCAATTCGGTAACAAAAAGCGTTGTCTGGCGCATTTTTCTCACTCGCTTCTGTGCTAAGCTCTCTCATTAATAAAAATAACTTTGATAAAAGTGAACCTATGACTCAACATCTAGTGATTACTGCGGTAGGAACAGATCGCCCAGGTGTCTGCAACCAAGTTGTACACCTAGTCACTCAGTCTGGATGCAATATTGTTGACAGTCGTATCGCCCTATTCGGCAATGAATTTACTCTCATTATGTTACTTTCAGGCAACAATGCTGCCATCACTCGGGTAGAAACGACCCTTCCCCTGCTTGGTCAAGAGCATGATCTGATCACGATAATGAAACGTACATCTACTCACGCTTATCTAGAAAACGCCTACACGCTTGAAGTGTTTGTAGAATCGGCTGATAAGCCTGGACTGACGGAAAAATTTACTCACTTTTTTGCTCAAAAAGAGATCGGTTTATCCTCGCTCAGTGCTCAGACCATAGATAAAGCCAAAATCGATGCGGCGTCAGATCAATTTCACATTGCCATCACGGCTACCGTTGGGTCCGAGTGTAACCTGATGCAATTACAAGAAGAGTTCGACACGCTTTGCCGTGACCTAGAGGTACAAGGCTCACTTAATTTCATAAAAAATAGTCAATAAGGCATTGTCATGAACACTCGGCTTTGATGTGATGGACGCACACTAACAAAATAAAGGCTCACAACACGGCGTAGGGGTTCACTCTACGGCGGATATAATATATTAGAAAGTAAGGAAAAACCGATGGCAATTGAAACTGGACAAACAGCACCAGATTTTACCCTGAATGATCAGGACAATAACCCAGTGACACTATCTGAGCTTCAAGGAAAAAAAGTACTGATCTACTTCTACCCACGCGCTTCAACACCAGGCTGCACCGTTCAGGCTCAAGGATTACGTGACAATAAAGCTGAACTGGATGATCACAATGTTGTGGTTCTTGGCGTCAGCCCTGACACCCCAAAAAAGCTAACCAACTTTATCAATAAGCAAGAGCTAAACTTCACGTTGCTAGCCGATGAAGAACACGCTGTTTGTGAAAAGTACGGTGTTTGGCAACTTAAGAAGTTCATGGGTCGTGAAAATATGGGAGTTGTTAGAACCAGTTTCCTAATTGATGAAGCTGGTAACCTCGAACATGTATTCCAAAAATTCAAAACCAAAGATCACCATGAAGTGGTCCTAGATTACCTAAAACAGAAGTCAAAATAGGCTTTGTTTCTGAATTCAGCTTACGAGCGGACGCTGACTAAATCGTACACCTTTTAAACGATATACTGAGTTTCGGGCATACTTATCCCAGTTAACTTGTGGAGGGCTTTGATCATGGCGTAAGTTTCCCCAACTTGTGCATTGTAATTACGAAGAGTGAGTGAAGCTCCAAGTAACTGTTTCACGCGATACATAGCGGTTTCAGACAGTGAACGTCTGTGGTAACCATACTTCTGTTTTCACTTTTTGTTCGACCCATAGAGTTTCTGGCAGCCAATCGCCAGATTGCGTGGATGCCCCTTTTCCCAGAAAGCTGCCCCCTCACGCGGAGGGATTATAGGTATCGCTTTCTTAACCTTAATCGCCCTGTGGCACTCCCTTGTATCGTATGCGCCATCTCCCGAGATCTCCTTCATGACTCGGCGTGTTTGTTTGAGTAGATTAGGGAGGACTTCCGCATCTGTCACGCCTGATAGTGTCAGCTCAGCTGCGATAATTTCATGAGTATCGGTATCAACGGCAAGATGGAGTTTACGCCAGACTCGACGTTTACCATCGGTTCCATGCTTTTTCACTTTCCATTCATCCTCACCGTATACCTTAAGTCCAGTTGCATCAATGGCTAGGTGCTGAATAGTGCCTCGTGAAGAGGATTAAAGCTAACCTCGACATCCTTTGCTCGGCGATTTATACAGGTATAGTGGGGACAAACCAATGGAACCTTCGCCAATCAATAAAGCCTTGCAACGCCCTTAAAGTAAGCGTTCACCAGTGGGTAGTTGACTTTCTTCTACAAGCCAAGAACGTTTGGATATGACTGACGCACAGTGACCGCTTGCACGATCTCCGTCAGTACAGATAAGCTTGATAGCCCACGCTTCTTGCAGGTTTCTACCAGCGTGTGCATTCTGCCTCTGAACTTATCACCGGCATCTGAGGTGGTGCCAAAGCTGATTTATTCTCCGTTCCGCTTCATTGTTGGTTAACGGGATGGATTCATGTTTCAGGATCAGCCATAAGCTTTGCCGGTGTTGTTCCAGTTTTTCACAGCGACCTTTATACCTCTGAACAACGATGGAACGCCCCTTCTCAAGCCCGTAATCGAACGCTTTTTGAAGTCGGTGCATCCGGCGGATGTACTGCCCATGATGCAGTTCACCTCGCTCAAAGCGATGACGTGTTCTGAAGATGGCACCGGTAATAAGAGTCAGATATTGGCCCACTCTGGCGGTATATCCACCGCCACTGTAATCGGCTATTTGCTGCAGGTTCCGTATAATAAGGGACCAGCAGAGCTGACGCTGCCCCTGAGGTATCCAGTTGTAGCTCGGGCATTGGTCACTAACGACAACCCCTCAGTAATCCTCACCCAGGATAACTTTGGCTGAGTGACTAGGGCGTGTTGATCTTTGCTGTACGTTTTATGCTCAGCAATACATTGGTAGCCACATTAACATAAATGCCAGCGATACCATGCTGGCATAGTTCCTTTTCAACTTGTCATATCTAGTGGATATTGCTCGATAATGCTTGATTTT
>NZ_JATABI010000026.1:0-51975 GCF_036533795.1 Vibrio sp. M250220
AGGCCACGGGCGGCGAAGATGAGAATTTAGATTTTTTCTTCTTCATGCATTAAGCATGACGGCTAGAAATGATCACTCAATTAGGAATGTTGGATCAATTGCGTTAACTCACACTTTTTGTCAATGGACTGCTGGTGAACGCTTACCAAAATTCTACAGATGAGTTATTTGAAGAAGTACAGCTATCGCTACTTGGTGCATTAATTGACAGTGAAGGTGAACCACTAACCACACCAGAAAAGATCAACACTTATCTAGAAAATTCTAGTGTTGATTCTCTTGATCTATTGGTATGGCAATTTGAAGAGCAATTAGCCTCCCCTATCCTTAATAGTAAGGTGTTTAAGGGTGCTATGAGCCACTTGGAGCAGTTTAAAGGTATGTTTAAGGCAATGTTACCAGATGTAGAACAAGACGCTGAGACTGTAGCTGAATCAACATTTAATGCTAAAACTGGTGAGTTTGAGAAGGGTGAAGGTAGTATCCTACTCAACAAACTATTAGAAGCGGGTGTTATTGATGGTAGTAAAGAGTCAGCTAATAAATTTTTTGAGGGTGACAGTGTTGAGGTAGTCAAAAAGATTGCAGCAGCTACTCAAGGGATGGATCAGAAACAACTTACATTTGCACTAGAGGCATTTGGTTCAGACCTTACTAATGTTGTTGTTGGTATGCGCTCAGAGGAATTTAAAACGGCCTCCGCTAATGCTACTACTTTTAACGATAGTGATATGGCAGATGCTAACCGCTTTATGTCTGAGTTGAATAAGTTCACTTCACAGCTTGCTGCTATCCCTCTTGGTATGTTCAAAGAATTTACTAATAGCTTATCCCCTAGCACTCTGGAGATGTTTGGGAAGATTGGTAAAGTGTTAAGTAATGTAGCTACAGTGTTTGGTGAGATGTTAAGTGTAGTTTTAAATGTTATAAGTTTAGCACTTAATCCCCTTCTGGATGTGTTCGTATCCCTAACGGATGCCTCAAAAGCTACGTGGAGCGCATTAGCAGAGGGAGTGGAGGAAATGACTACTTGGTTAGATGACCTACTCAAACCTTTACAAGATGCACTGACAGCAACTATTAACGCTGTGATTGATAGTGTGTTGAGTATTGTTCCTGATTTTATGTTACCTGACGATCTTAAATCAGAGAACCGACAAACTAAGCCTATTATCCCTAATACACCAGTAGCTACAACACCTAAACCTACAACTCAAACGGTTACTGTAAACCAAGGTAACAGTGAAGTAGCTGTGTACAGTACGTTAACCCTAGATGGTAATGTAGTTGCTAGACAAGTGGTAAATACAGAGGCTTTTAAAAATGCACAATATAGTAACGGGTGGTATTAATGTTTTATAAAAAATGGCAAGAATATTGGGGTATTAGTTACCGTATCAGTTTTGGTATTAACACCTCTCTCAAAAGTAACAATATTGATGGGGCTATTGCAGCCCCTGAAAAGCAAGATAGAGATTTACAAGAATTGTTTGTATTACCCTCGAAACACTATGTAAAACATAACCTAGATGACCCAAGAGGTTTTACATTTGAGTTTGAAGGGCAACAAATTGCTAGTGCTCACGGTAACACGACGGAGCAACAAATACTGAGTTTATACAACTTAAGTAAAGAAGAGGTTGCAGAGCTAAGTGATCCTCGTTGTGTTGTACAAATCGAAGCAGGTTGGCAAGGTAAAGTAGTTCCCGTGTTTTTCGGTACTGTTAAGCGTATAAAAACAACAGGTTTACCGCCAGACCTTCGCTACGATATCAGCTTAAGTAGTGCAGGTATGCAGTTTAACAACACATTACTTAACGTTAGATATGCAGAAGGTTTAAGTGAAGCCGATGTTGTAAGGGATTTGATTAAAAAAGGTGGGCTTAATGCAGGTACTTTAGTAATTAATCACCTTGAGCAAAAGAAGCTTAGATCCGGTGGTAGAGGTTACAGAGAAAAGGTAGATACAGCTTTAAACCGTACATTAGATAAGCATGATTTAATTTATAGTGTGGTTAACGGTAAAGTTAATATCTTTCCTAAACTTTGGCAACCTATTCACAACGATTCAACCTTGACCCGTACAGTGTATGATATTCCTGTAGAGGCCATTAAACAGATAACAGATGTTACAGAAAATGAAATGGTAACAGAAGATATGGGTGAAGCTACTGCACGAACACTAACCCTTAATATGTTGTATGAAAATATTAACATCGGGGACTTTATCACTATACCAAACAGCGACTACACAAAAGAGTTTACAGGTAGCTGGATTGTTACAGGTAGACGTACCATTTTACAAAGTGTTGGTGCATGGGATATCGTTTTACAAGTGGAAGAACCGATATTTAAAAACTAGCAACACTAATACTATAGCCTCCCTTCGTGGGAGGTTTATTCATTGCATAAAAATAACCCCACTAGAAAAAAACTTCTTGACTTAAGCTTCGCCTAGTGGGGTCTATTCTTACTCGCAGCAATCCGGCTACTAATAGGTGCTCCCTGCATCTATTCCTTGATAGTACGCTGAATCCTTCAGCACTTTCCTTATCATCGCCTTCCTAGCGGTGTCCTTCGCTTTCCATGCCAATTATTCATCCTGAATAATCGAATCTTCTTCCTGAAGATGACCTATCCTTGGGTCTTTCCTGTTCCGTGTCTGCATCCTGCCGACGAATTAAGATTAAGCGAACGGTATTTTTTCACAACGGGTAAATTTTCATTTTTGATAACTTTTCCTTTGCTCAAGAAACATACAAAACATTTAATATTAATAAGTTACGATTAACTTTACTGTTTTTCTCAAACAACCAAGCTCTCAATGCTCACGACCTCGTGAGAGATCTCGCACAAGGTGACAGGCGCATCACTGCATTCTTCTATTTTGATAAAGTGACTTGGATCACTAAGCCTCCTTGTACGAGAGTGAATCCACCAAACAGAAGCGCTTTTTTCTGGACTAACTGCACTTAAATTAGGATATTATGACCAGATCAATATCACAGAACTCAATTAACCTAGTTCAATTCTAGGCCGATATCTTTTAGAGGACAGACTCAATGATTTCTAAGTGGGCTCAACGTTTTTACCAAATGGCGGAATTAGTCGGCTCTTGGAGTAAAGATCCGTCTACTCAGGTTGGCGCCGTTATTACTAAACAGAACCGAATTGTCTCTGTGGGTTTCAATGGCTACCCACACGGTATTTCCGATAGCGCGATGACCGATGATCGAGAGATGAAATATTTGAAAACGCTTCACGCAGAAGAAAACGCCATTTTGTTTGCTAAACGTGATTTAGATGGATGTGAAATCTGGGTAACTCACTTTCCTTGCCCGAATTGCGCCGCTAAAATTATCCAGACAGGTATTTCCGCAGTCCACTGCCCTGAGCAAACAGCTGACTTTCTATCCCGTTGGGGAGACAAAATCACCGTAAGCCAAGAGATGTTTTTGCAAGCCGGCGTAAAAGTGAACTGGCTGCCATTGAGCGAACTTGGTCAACCTTAATTAAAATTTAAGGTCTCAAACAATTGTTGTGATTTGTAGGGTTTAGGCAGATAAGCGTCCATACCAACGCCAAAACAATTCTGAATTTCTTCAGGCAATACGCTAGCCGTCAAGGCAATAATCGGCGTGTAATACTGCCATCCTCTTGAGTAAATGGCTTGAAAATTTCACTCAGCTTTTCCTGTGAAATGCCTACCCCACTGTCAGCAACATGACAAACGAGGAACCCTTCCTGTGCTGCCACTTCAATACTGACCGATCCCTGTTGGGTGAACTTCACCGCATTACTGAGCAAGTCCATCAGAACTTGTTTAAAGCGAGAGTCATCGATATCAATATGGTTAGAAAGATCATCCGCGAACTCAACTTTCAATTCGACGTCCTGCTTTAGCGCTTTTGAACTAATCATATTAATTGTGTCAAACACCATTTCTCGTAAACTGACGCTGTGAATTGATAGCATCAGGTTTCCAGATTCAATCTTAGACAAATCTAAAATATCGTTGATCAGCACTAGCAGGGCATGAGACAAGGTATCAATGTCCGACAAAATCTCTTTCTGGCTGCTCGATAGATGGCTATCCGAGAGTATTTCCGCCATGCCAATAATTCCGTTTAGGGGCGTGCGAATCTCATGGGACATATTGGCAAGAAAGATACTTTTTGCTCGGCTGGCTGCCTCAGCGTCTTCTTTTGCCATTACCAGTTTTTGTTCATACTCTTTTTGTTGTTCTATGATTTGGTTGAGCTCGCTGTTGATTCGCATCAGGGTGCTATATCCCCAGGTAAACATCACAGTAAAAATGGTAACGCCTAAAATTGCGATTAACCACAGTGCTTGCTGAAAATCTCGGCTAGCCAAAATGTCGAGTAGCACATCGATCTGCTCAGAGTCCGCGCCGAGATTAATAAATTTGTCCAAATAGAACTGCTGCCTTTCACTGATACGAAAGTACTCCTCCGCATAATCTGTGTATACCCAACCGAACCAGTTGATTTCCTGAGTCAGCCAAGCCTCTCTCTCCATCCAGTAATAGAGCCAACTCAAATCAGAAAGCACCAAATCTAAGCTGTGAATCGCAATCGAAGAGTTATGGCTAGCCAGTGGTTGCACTTTCAAGCAGAAGCTATCTTAACCAAGGATATTAGTGCTAACTGGTATGCGGGGCTAGATTACAGTTTGGGGAAAATCACACCTTATATTCAATATGGTCAGGCTCGGGTTTCAAGAACCAGCGAAAGCTACTTAGTCGGATTTCGTTATGACTGGACACCACAAATCAATACATCTCTCGAATGGCAACGGTTCACAGGAGAGCAAAACGTGATCAGTGGACAGTTTACTCAGTTGCAAGATCCGAGCAAACCGCTCGCGTCTAAAGTCGATGTCGTTTCCGCGGGTGTATCGTTTACCTTTTAAGTGTATTAATCAACTCTGATCACAGACAGGAGAGATAAATCGCATTCTTGTTACACATTTTATGTGTGACAAGTATTTTTTATCACGAAATAAGCTACATCCTTTAAAAATGTCAATAGGCGATCCCTCGTACTCATTACAGTATTTTTCGCCAAATCACCCTCAATCTATGGCCTTTAGGTCTCATATTAATTTTACTAGCAGAATAAGATGTTAGACCTTACAATCCTGCCGCATAAAAATTACAAAAATAATACATAGTTTATTTATCTCTACCTGCTCCCCTACAACAGCAAAGTAGAGTCAGTCCCCAAAACGTGAAAGGTCCAAACGAAACATGAGTCCAGAGAAACATCTTTTAGACTGGCAAACTAGCCAAACGATTGCGGAATCTATTTCTCCCCTGCTTGGTCAGCTTTACCGTCAGAAAGGCGTAGAAGTTTTACTTTTCGGTAAAACACTAGTCAACGCGGCAACCATTGATATCATCAAAACTCACCGTCTAGCACGCCGTTACACAGGTACTTCTCTTACCCCAGAACAAACTCTTCCACTGATTAAAGCGTTATCTGAAATGGAACTGTCACCATGTCGTGTCGACGTTGGTCAGCTTGCGCACGAGTTCTGGAAAGGACGAGATGATGAGCATGGCGTAAAGGATTTCCTTCACACTGCTCTAATGGGTGCTATGGATGGCAAGAGCGTTACGGAACCACGTGACGTCGTGCTTTACGGCTTTGGTCGTATAGGCCGTCTGCTTACTCGTCTACTTGTTGAGAAAAGCGGCCCAGGCTACCCACTAAGATTAAAAGCCGTTGTCGTTCGTGGTGGTAAAAAAGGCGATCTAGAAAAACGCGCGAGCTTGCTACGTCGTGATTCTGTTCACGGTCAGTTCAATGGCAGCATCATTGTTGATGAAGAGCGCAAAGCAATCATTGCAAATGGCAACTTTATCCAGTTTATCTACGCAAACAAACCACAAGAAATTGATTACACCAGCTATGGCATCAAGAACGCTCTCGTTGTTGATAACACAGGTGTATGGCGTGATGCTGAAGGTCTGAGCCAACACCTAGAGTGTAACGGCGCAGAAAAAGTTCTGCTGACGGCTCCAGGCAAAGGCGACATTAAGAACGTTGTGTTTGGTGTTAACGACAGCGTTATTCAACCTGAAGACACGATTATTTCTGCGGCGAGCTGTACAACGAACGCTATTACTCCGGTACTAAAAGCGATCAATGATAAATACACTGTCACTTCTGGTCACATTGAAACCGTTCACTCGTTCACTAACGACCAAAACCTAATAGACAATTTCCACTCAGGAGAGCGCCGTGGTCGTAGCGCTTCGCTAAACATGGTATTGACTGAAACGGGTGCAGCGAAAGCGGTTGCCAAAGCACTACCTGAACTAGCAGGTAAGCTAACTGGTAACGCAATTCGAGTACCAACTCCTAACGTCTCTATGGCTGTTGCAAACCTTAACCTAGAAAAAGGGACTAACAAGGAAGAGTTGAACAACTACCTACGTGAAGTCGCTCTGACCTCTGAGCTAGCGGCCCAAATCGATTACACTGAATCTACTGAAATCGTATCAACAGACCTTGTTGGTTCTCGTTTTGCTGGTGTCGTTGATGGCGCGGCGACGATTGCTCAAGATAACCGTTGTGTTCTGTACATTTGGTACGACAACGAATTCGGCTACAGCTGCCAAGTTGTTCATTGTATGGAACAGATGATGGGTGTTCGTTACAAAACGTTCCCTACAAAATAATCTCGCGGGATAAATAAGCGGGTTCTATTGAATAGAGCCAGCTTATAACAGAATATCGCTCTCACCTTCTCGGGAGCAAAACTCCACAACACTAATACCTATAATAATCCCCCGTAGTTGCCACTTCTGTTTTATGGAAGTGGCCTTTTTGTTTTCACCACGAGAGAGTATCAAGTGCCGTCTATGCTACGGTTTTTATTTGGAGACTTCTTCAAATTCACCCTCAATAACGTTTTTACGATTACCTTGGCTGAACATAGGGTGGTTCATTTTAATTGCTCGTTCGAGTTTTTTACCTGTAATAAGCGCCGCTATCGTTAGCGGTATAGCTAGAATCAAGCCAAATATGAGGGTAAATAAACCGATGAAAAGCGCAAATACGCCAGTAATCATTCTATTCATAATCAATCCTCTATTAAGTTAGCTTTAGCTTAACGAACTCAAAATGAATCAAACATGAACAGAAGTTTTAAAAAAACGCCCAACAGTGTTGGGCGTTATTGTTACTTATCGATTGGGAATAATTTGCTTTCAAATACCGTCGCGTAAACGGGTATATCTTTAAGATTGTGTACATCCACTTTGTACGGGTCTTGCTCTAGAATCGTAAAGTTCGCCACTTTACCTACTTCAATACTGCCCAGACTGTCTTCCATTCCCCAAGAGTATGCCGCTTCAATCGTAATACCACGAAGTGCTGCATCCAGTGACAAGGCGAGATCCGGACGCAGGGCTTGTCCTTGGTTTGTTTGACGTGTTACAGCGCTCCACGCTAACAACAATGGATCTGATGGAGCCATAGGCATATCAGAGTGAAGTGACACAGGAATTCCTTCTTTCTCGATCGTGGCTAGGCGCACCATAGAGTGAGCTCGCTCTTCACCTAGACCCACCTCACCAAAACGTTGGCCAAATCCAGTAACGTAATATGGATTGACGCTGATAATAGCCCCTAACTTTTTCAACTCTTTGATCTGTTCATCGGTCGAGTTTGCAAAGTGAACGATTGTAAAGCGGTGATCATCACGAGGATATTCAGCCTGACGACGCTTCATAATCTCTATTAGTTTTTCAACACCTTCGTCACCATTTACGTGTACGAGGATCTGGTAATCTTTTTCCCAGAACGCTTTCGTAATGGCTTCCACATCTTCTGGTGTTTGGATCCACTCTCCATGGTGACCATCCAAGTAGCCATCTTTCATTTTCATCAGCTGTGAAATGATTGCGCCATCAAACAAGATCTTAATCTGCTTGTCGAAATAACGAACTTTTCCCTCTTCCGGTAAGGTTTTAGTCACCTCTTCGACCGCTTTAACCACTCCTTCTTTACCCTTCATTAGGAAAGGCGTTTTGCTCTCAGGAGTGAAGAATGAATACATAGGCGTCGATTCTGCGCCTAATATTCTCAGATACGTTTCTGTCATCTCGGCTGGGATAAATGCCCCTGGCTCATTGTAGGCTGTGACGCCTTTTTGATGCAGCATCTCAACCATCTGATTTAGACCAAACTCGAATCTTTCCTGATTGCCAAGATCTTTGTAGATACGTGGCAGCAAGTAAATAAGCGCCCCACCTTCCCAGAAATGGCCGTTAGCAAGATCAGATTGCCCTTGCACTTCAGTGCCAAGTGTATCTATATCCTGTTGATTTAGACCATAGCGTTCGACAAAGGCGCTATTAACATAGAACTCGTGCGCCGAACGGTGCCAAACGGCGATCGGGCGAGTTTTGGAAACGCTATCCAGTACCTGGCGATTTAACTCACCATGGAAAAAATTGTTATAGCCCCATGTCCAAAGTACCTCATTGGGATCAGTCAGTTCAGCCTCAACCGTTTTGAGTGCAGCTAGATATTCCTCATGACCTTCAACAGCTGGCCATGTGCGGCTTGGAAGTTGCCACTCTTCTGGAGCGATCACTGGCATGCTCAATGTAAGAGCACCTAAGAAGGGGTGAAGATGTTGCTCTATAAAGCCTGGCATAATCACTTTATCACCGAGATCAATCACTTTCGCGCTCGGATAAAGTGCTTTCGCCTTATCTTCTTGACCAACAAATAGAATCTGACCTTGATCATCAGCAAACACGGCTTCCGCTCTCGGCTGCTCGTCGTTCATGGTAATCACAGAGCCCCCCAAGTAAAGCGTACCTGATGGCGCGGGTGAACTGTTTGCAGTATCAACTTTGTCTGCTGGGCTGCATGCACTTAATAACGCAGACATACCGAGTACCGCAGCAGCCAAATATGTTTTTCTAGCCGTAAATAACTTCATATTATCTCTCTTACTTATCTATTCGAATCCTGCATCAAAACAAACGATTTTCTTGGCAGACGATTTCATAACTGACGCGTATTTATCCACATTTAACAAACAAATAATGTAGGGCAATACCTCATTCCCTACGCGTATCAAAAATGAGACTTCTTAAATCTGCATACGACTACAATATCAGGCTTCAGACCTTGTTTTTGCGTCTAAACTCCAATAGATGTTGCAGATAATTGACAGTTTTGTTATCTAGTGTTTTAACGAGTCGCAAACACACCTATAACAATAAGGATTGACAGATGAGTACTGGTCAACGAGATATAACCTTACGTTTTCTAGCTGAGCCCGGAGATGTTAACTTTGGCGGTAAAGTCCATGGTGGCGCCGTAATGAAATGGATAGATTTAGCGGCATATGCTAATGCTGCCGGATGGAGTGGTAAGTATTGTATTACTGCCTACGCAGGCGGAATTCGCTTTGTTCAACCTATTCATGTGGGTAACTTGGTCGAAGTCAGTGCCAAAGTGATTTACACAGGTCGAAGCTCCATGCATATCGCAATCGATGTACAGGCTTGCGATCCTAAAGAGCTCAAAAATCGTCTTACAACTCACTGCATCGTGATCATGGTAGCAGTGGATGAAACAGGTACACCAACGTCTGTTCCAGAATGGATTCCAGAGACACCTGAAGACATCGAATTACGCGACTCAGCCATCCGTCTGATGAATATGCGCAAGCAGATCGGTGAAGAGATGGAAGCTCACGTCAAGTATCTGAAATAACCCATTCAACACACGGTTGTGATGGCAGAGAGTGTTTTGGCACCACAACCCAGCCTCTGTCATTTTTCTTTCATGTTTCTTTGTTTAAATCCTTGAGCACAGACACAATTGAAGGAATAGACCTTGAACCTGAGTCAAACCACATTGAGTGAAACAACGCTGTTAAACCTTAAAGCGATCGAATATCAATGGGTGAGAACAATGTACGTTGAAGGATATAACGACACAGAGATTAACCACTACATTCGTACTTGCTTCGGTGGTGATGAGCTGTTTGCTGATCTCTTTCGCAAAGTGGCGTTATCACAGGAAAGTATCTACGTGCTTCTGCAACATTTAGGCTGTGCACCTTCTAACCGCGAGCTATAAATCCTAGCATTTCTGTGTTTTTTGCCGCAACTATCTGCAACGCGTCTATGCGTTGCATTTTGTAATCACCGCCTCCTCGCAACACAGCTATTCGACCCTGCCGTTCCATTTTTGCCTCCGTATAATCCCTTGGTAGCTGAATTTCAGACATAAAAATACCCGGACAAGCCGGGTAATGGTTACAAAAACTGTTAGTAGTCAATAGTAAGGAATCTAGCTAACAGCCAGCTATGCGTAACGCCAGTTATGCTCTCTTCTTAACTGATCGGCGGCCAAACCAAAAGTGTTAAGCAGAGAAACAAATGGGCGACCTTGCGGTCGCCCTTATCGTTCTTATTAACCTTTCACACCACCGGCGGTCAATCCTCCGACCAACCAGCGCTGAGCAAGTAAGAATACGATGGTTATTGGTAAGGCAGACAGTACTGCTGCCGCTGCAAAATCGCCCCACAAATAGTTTTGAGGGTAGAGGTATTGCTGCATACCAACCGCTAATGTGTAAGAGTTTACATCAGAAAGTAGCAGCGACGCCACAGGAACTTCTCCTACAACACCAATGAACGACAGAATAAACACTACCGCAAGAATTGGCACAGAAAGAGGGAGTAGTACCAATCTAAACGCCTGCCAAGGTGTCGCGCCATCAAGAGCTGCGGCTTCTTCCAATGAGGTGTCAATCGTTTCAAAGTACCCTTTGATGGTCCAAACATGCAGTGCGATACCACCAAGGTAAGAGAAAATTAGACCACCGTGTGTATTCAAACCAAGGAACGGAATGTACTGACCCAACTTATCAAACAGCGCATAAAGTGCCACAAGGGCTAGCACGGCTGGGAACATCTGAAAAATCATCATTGCTTTCAGAATCGTTTCTTTGCCTTTAAAACGCATACGAGCAAAAGCGTACGCTGAAGTAGTAGACAGAGCCACAATAAGCACAGATGTAATACTCGCAACTTTCACAGAGTTCCACAACCAAGTAAGAACAGGGAACGGCGGTGGTGTAACCGAGCCATCAGCGTTTGTAACAGAGAAACCTAATGCCAGTTTCCAGTGCTCCAGTGACGGATTATCTGGAATCAGGCTACCCGTTGCGAAGTTACCTTCACGGAATGAGATCGCAACCACCATCAGTAGTGGGAAGATAATCGCTGACAAGAAAATCCATAGGGCAATATGCGTCGCCCATACGCGGTATTTAAGTGACTTACCTTGTACCATTGCCATTGTCAGTACTCCTTAATCTTGAGACAGCTTAGTGAAGCGTAAGTTGAGTAGTGCCAATCCACCAACCAATAGGAAGATAAGCGTTGCGATAGCACTTGCCAGACCAAAGTCCTGTCCACCACTACCTTCAAAAGCGATACGGTAGGTGTAACTTACAAGTAGGTCGGTGTAACCCGCTGGCTCAGAAGTACCAATCATGTTTGGTCCACCTTGAGTCAACAACTGAATTAGAACAAAGTTGTTAAAGTTGAACGCGAAACTCGCAATAAGTAACGGAGTAAGCGGCTTGATCATCAACGGCAATGTGATAGTACGGAAGTTATCAAAGAAGTTAGCACCATCAATTGCCGAGGCTTCGTAAAGGTCATCCGGAATCGCTTTAAGCAGACCCATACACAGAATCATCATGTAAGGGAAACCTAGCCAAGTGTTAACGATGACGATCATTGCCTTCGCCGTTAGCGGGTCTGAAAACCACGATGGACTGATACCAAATAGTGCTTCTAGTACCATGTTGATCTCACCAAAGCTTTGGTTAAACAAACCTTTAAAGATTAGGATTGAGATAAACGCTGGCACTGCGTAAGGCAAAATTAGCAACACTCGGTAGATTGCACGACCCTTAATCTCCTCCCATTGAACGATACTCGCAAGTACCAGACCAATGATCACGGTCAGACCAACGGTCAACGCTGAGAAAAGAATTGTCCAAATGAAGATGCTGACAAACGGTTCTTTAATACCTTCGTCTTTCCAAACTCGCTCAAAGTTCTTCGCACCAATGTCGACGACAAAACCTGGAGATACCGTCGCACCACTAAATTGGCCGTTCTCATCAATAGGCTGGTAGAAACCAATCTCCATGTTTGGACGTAGAGTTTCACCAGTACGGTTGTTGTAGAGCGTCTCGCCGTCATCTTGCATCGTGTAGAGCGGTACAACCGCAGCAAACTTACGTAAGCCGCTCATGCGGATATCGTCACCATTTGGAAGGTGCAGGTCGAGATTACCCAGTGCCACTTTGTGGCTGATAATCGTCTTAATTTGTTCCTTGTCACCCTCGATCGAGTCAACAGGCTTCAAATCCATATCGGTTGCTGTCAGGGAAGCAAGGTCAAAAACATCAGTTGCTAGCAGTTGATCACCCTTCTTAATTGAAAGAAGGTGACCTGTCTCTGTTTTATACAGAGTGAATGGATAGCTATCACCACTTTGGAATGTACGATCCATCAGTACCACTTGGGCACGGTCAAATGAAAGTTGGTTTTTCGCACTGTAGTTAGTGAAAGCAAGACTGACCGTGTAAGCAAGAGGGAACAGGATGAATAGAATCATGCCTGCGATGCCTGGATAAATGTAACGGTGTGCGTATGTCTTTTTACTACCAAAAATGTACAACGCCAGAGCGGTTAAAATAAGGGTAAGTAGCGCAAAAGCCGTCTCACCACGAGAATACATAAGAACGGTTGCGTAGCCATTAACAATACCAACAGAGGCCAATACGCCCCATTTGATGAATACGCTTTTACTTGATGGCAAGCTCGTTGTTGTAGATGGCATAACATCTGTACCTTGAACTGACTGCATAAGAGAACCTGCTAGCGATAATAAAACTTGAAAAGGAGGAGAGGTTACCCTCTCCTCAAAAGGGTATTACTAAATTATTTGGTCATTTGTTTTTCTGCATCAGCAAGTGCTGCATCTACAGTTTGGCGACCGTCAACAACGTTAATGATTGCGTTTTTAGCGGCACCCCAGAATGCGCCCATTTGTGGGATGTTAGGCATGATTTCGCCATTCATTGCGTTGTCCATTGTGGCTGCAATACGCTTGTCAGCATCAAGTTCACGTTGGAATGAGTTAAGAGCAACCGCACCAAGTGGTTTGTCGTTGTTTACTTTACGTAGACCCTCGTTGGTTAGTAGGTAGTTCTCAATGAACTCAACCGCGAGATCTTTGTTTGGTGAAGCAGTGCTGATACCAGCAGTTAGTACGCCAACAAAAGGTTTTGAAGATTGGCCGTTGAACTTAGGTAGCGTCGTTACACCGTAGTTAATGCCAGACTTTTCAATGTTACCCCAAGCCCATGGGCCATTGATTGTCATTGCTGTTTTACCTTGGTTGAACGCTGACTCAGAGACAGAGTAATCCATGTCTGAAGAAATCACGCCTTTGTCGACAAGACCTTTCACAAAGTTCATTGCGTCTTTAACGCCATCTTTCGCGATACCTGCATCTTTCACATCGTAGCCAGCTGCACCATATTTGAATGCGTAACCGCCATCAGCTGCCATTAGAGGCCATGTGAAGTACGGTTCTTTCAGGTTCCACATGATTGCGGATTTGCCATCTGCTTTTAGCTTAGCGTCTAGAGCCGCGACTTCTTCCCAGCTCTTAGGTGGATTTGGTACAAGATCTTTGTTGTAGATAAGAGATAGAGATTCTACCGCTACTGGGTAGCCGATTAGCTTGCCGTTGTACTTAACTGCATCCCAAGCAAAATCGACAATACCTTCTTTAAGTTGTTTTGACGGGTTCACTTCAGCCAGTAGACCCGCTTCTGCGTAGCCACCGAAACGGTCGTGGGCCCAGAACACAATATCAGGACCGTCGCCAGTTGCAGCAGTTTGTGGGAACTTGTCTTGAAGTGCGTCAGGGTGAGCAACTGTTACCTTGATACCAGTATCTTCTTCAAACTGTTTACCTACTTCAGCAAGTCCATTGTAGCCTTTGTCACCATTGATCCAGATCGTTAGTTGACCTTCTTCGATAGCAGCATTTGCGCCAAATGAGCCAAGAGCAACAAGAGTTCCTAGTGCTACTGTGCTTAGGGCATTTTTCATGTTCATATCCTTTTTATATTTGTGTTGTAGGGCTCAACCAGAGGCTTCACCGTATTTCAGCAGTTATTTTCAGCCAAACGAATCAATGGCTCATCCTCCTACTCCCTACGCCCTCGCTATTATGGACTATTTTCGTGATCTCCATCGATACAGGTTAGCGACCTAAGTCACAAATCAACTCTCGAACGTGATCGAACTCTATATAAATGCAAGCAATAATTTGAACTTGATCTCTTTGTGCTTTCTCATCCCTTGATAACCTCATCCCCTCCTACTCCCCCTACAATTATTGCGTATAGGAGGATGTCGCTGACCTCATTTTTCCGCAAACTGCAGTCATCCAAGAGTGGATGGTAAGAACCCTTTCCAGTAAGACATGAATCATGTCACTGGTTGCAACGCCGCGAGGGTTTGCTAAGAGTACACAAGTGACATAGGTATTCAGGTAACTGATTCAACCGGGGGAGACGCTTGTGTTACACGGGGGAAGTAAACTTGACTTTGGCTTGATGGGTGTCGCGAGGAACTCCTTCACCCATATTTTCTTACCTGTAAAAAATCCATTTTCTTACCTAATTCCTACTATTATTGCCTTGTCCATAATTCATATAATGATAGGCAGTAAAATATAAAATTGATCGAGGACGAGCTAGATGGCGAGTGTCACGTTAAAAAATGTATGTAAAGCTTACGGTGACTTACTGATTTCAAAGAATGTAGATCTAGACATTCAAGAAGGTGAGTTTGTCGTATTTGTTGGTCCATCAGGCTGTGGTAAATCTACACTGCTACGCTGTATCGCTGGCTTAGAGGACATCACTTCCGGCGACCTATATATTGGCGATGAACGAATGAACGACGTTGAGCCATCAAAGCGTGGGGTCGGCATGGTGTTCCAGTCGTACGCACTTTATCCTCACCTAAACCTTTACGACAACATGTCTTTTGGTCTCAAACTTGCCAAAGCGGATAAAAACGAAATAGATAAACGCGTTGAACACGCAGCGGAAATCCTCCAGCTCAGTCATCTTCTAGAACGTCAACCAAAAGCGCTTTCTGGTGGTCAGCGTCAACGTGTTGCAATCGGGCGAACACTCGTTTCGCAACCCGATGTATTCCTACTAGACGAACCTCTGTCTAACCTAGATGCTGCGCTTCGCGTACAGATGCGTTCAGAGATCACAAAGCTACAGCGCAAACTGGGCTGCACCATGATCTATGTAACGCATGACCAAGTAGAAGCGATGACCATGGCTGACAAAATCGTGGTATTGGATGCTGGTTTTGTCTCTCAAGTGGGCAAGCCTTTAGAACTTTACCACTACCCACAAAACCGATTTGTTGCAGGCTTCATTGGCTCTCCTAAAATGAACTTTATGAGTGTATTTATCGAAGCCGTTGAGAAAGAGCGCGTTATGGTTCAGTTGGCAAACGGGACGACTTTCTGGATCCCTGTCGATGGCACGACAGTGACGCGTGGTGAACGTATGTCACTGGGTATCCGTCCTGAACATTTACTACCGTCAAATCAAGGTGACGCAATCATTGAAGGTGAAGTCAATATCGTCGAAAAACTAGGTAACGAGACACAAGCTTATCTACATATCGATGCCGCTGATGCAGACATGATCTTCCGTCAACCGGATACCCTAGCGGTTGAACCAGGTGATAAGTTATCTGTAGGCATTCCAGCTCACCGTTGCCACTTGTTCCACAGTGACGGCAAAGCATGTCGTCGATTGTATAAAGAATCTGGAGTGGAGCTCGACTAACAAGTCTGCTCATTAAAACTCCCGCTGATAGAAAGCCCCTACTCATAGGGGCTTATTTAATCTCTATAGGCGATCATCATTGTTTCAGCCATACCTAGCCCTGTTTTCTTGTTTTGTAACGAGGTTTCAGCATAAGGCTACGCTGATTAACTGATGTAGCTGATCAGATCGTAACTTCCTGATTTAGTTCCATCAAATTACCCAACAAAGTCGTGGAAAATCGCTATTACTTCTGTTTTTTGTCTCTGATGGAGGTATAACCGTACTCATCAATCAGATTTTTCGCTTCATCTTCCGCCAAGTAGTGTACAAACTCTTGAGCGCTTTCGCTCAGACGACTTTGATCGTAAAGCACTAAGAACGGGCGGGCCAATCCATACTTCCCTGACGCAATGTTATTGGTATTAGGATCGACTCCCTCAAACTGAATTGCTTTAATCGAACTATCTACCGAACCCGTTGAAATAAAACCAATCGCCTGCTTGTTATGGTTAATGATCGTTTTAACCATACTATTGCTATTAACGACTAAGTTATCTGGATTGATGTCCGAGACCATTCGACCGTTAATCGTCTTAGTTAAGCCCATTAAGCTTTCAAAGCTATAACGCGAACCTGAAGACGCTTCTCGCGTTACCACAGCAATTTTTTGGTCACTACCACCGATCTGCTTCCAGTTAGTAATCTTGCCCTTGTAGATATCAAACAACTGATCTCGTGTCACATTGTCAACCATATTCGACTTATTCACGACAACAGCGAGTCCATCGTAAGCAATTGGCATCACCGTCAATGATTCAGTTTGTTCACTCTCAGTCAGGTAACGCGAGCTCATTCCTATGTTTGCAACACCCTTATTAACAAGCGTGATTCCCGCACTTGAGCCTACACCTTGAACCGCTATAAAGCTTTCAGGGTGAGTGGCATTGAATTTTTCCGCTAAGACATCCATGATACGTGCAACAGAAGTTGAACCTGATACGTTTACTTCTTTCGCAAATATTGGCGCTGAAACCAATGATGTAGATAAAAGTGCAGCCAGCGCAATGCGAATCATATTTTTCTCCTGATAGTTGATAGACTCGAGTTAGCCGACCTCATAATATTTCCATAAGATGACAATTTTGTGAAAAACTGGGCAGATAAATAGTTCTGATGTAAATAGTATCTGTATACATTAGGTATTCTGCTCTGATTAGAATACAGCACATTACTGAAGTGAGAGTGCAATGGGATTAGTAAGTTTGCTACAACGTCAGGTTGAAAGTCGTGCAGAGTCGATCTGTAAAATGAGAAACCAAAACACACCAGCCGAGTTAGGTAAAGCCCGTTACGAGGTCACCAATAACGGTGTCATCTTCATAAAACAGCATTTCTTACTCGATTCAGCTCACTGCGATTACATGGATTATATTGCGAAACTATCTTGGTGCGCCAATACCCAACGTTGGCAGTTGTTCATCCCCCATGAAACTCAAATAGACACTTGGATACCTTACCCATTTCTACCTCACAGTACCGACTTGACCGCCCTGATACGAGAAATAGATAAAGATCCCAAACAGATGTTCTGGAGTGATTGATAGCGAGCGCATTCCATTGCCCAATAAACAAGGCCACTCCCATTTCTCATCTTCTTTGTGTAGGAAATATCGTATTTAATCCAAAACTATAAATGTTACTCCTATAAATCAGGTTATATTCTATGAAGGTATTATAGAATATGACATGTATTAATATGAACAGTTGAGTAAGAATTGACATACATGAGTCACATCTAAATAAGGATAAGGGAAAAGCAATTACTTAATTACCTATATCGATCATGTAGCTAATGTTTTTATTCAGCTCACGTAACAGTAGCACAAAACTAAAAAGAAGTAATGGAATGGAAAAACACACCGTCCTTATATATGATGACCACCCTATCGTGTGTGAGTCACTTAAAATCATCTTATCCCGAATTAAATCGGTTGATAATATTATCTGTACTAGCAATTACAAACAGGCTATCAGCATTATCTCTTCACATGAGTTTGATCTATTAATCTTGGACGTCAACTTAGATAGCGCCGATGGATTTCAGTTTTTCCGACGAGCAAAATCTCACGGATACAGTGGAAAAACTGTGTTTTTCTCCTGTAATAGCCAAGACTACTGCTCTAAAGTTGCTTATGAACTGGGAGCAAATGGCTACATAGATAAATCGGAGGGTCAGGACGTTATTATTAACGCCTTGGAAACGGTACTGAGTGGTTATAACTTTTTTAAGTCAAATCAGAGAGATATATCATCTAAGGTGCCCAAACTATCCAATCGGGAGGTGATGGTATTGAACTACTTATTGCAAGGAAAATCAAATAATGACGTGTCGCATATTTTGGGGTTGAGTCCAAAAACAGTGAGTACATATAAGCGAAGAATCTTAGACAAATATGGCGTATCAAGCGTTATTGAGTTAATTGAAGTCAGTAAGCGAGAAGCAATTACTGGTGATTAACCTTTTTTGAGAATAAAAAATATGCGCAACGGTTATTTGAAATGCCAGTCAGACGACTGGCATTTTTTCGCAGGTAAGAAAGGTTACGAATCTGTCTCAGAAGCGGCCTCTTCTACACACTCTAAGTCAGCAAATACTTGAGTAGGTTTGGCAACTAAACTACGCGTATCCTGATTAACTTCCGTTAACACCACTTCAAGAACATCACCCAAACGGTATGTTAGTTCTTTGTCGACAGAAACTGTGCCCATGTCACCATTGCAATCCAGACGCTCTTTATTGGCTAAGATGAGAGAACCAGGGATAAAGGCTGCGGCACCATTCTCTAATAAACGAACACGCATGCCTGCACGGTTGATATCAAAGATTTCACCTTGGAATTTGGTTTCTTTCGCTGGCTCTTCCGCCAACGTACGAGCATATAGCCAGTCACCAACGTTACGTTCAGCAATCTTGTGGTGCTTTCTATGAATCGCCAACTCTTCGCCAACGGTTTCATCTGCAACTTGCTCAGGCTCTTTGCCTAAAATATGCGCTTTCAACATACGATGATTGATCATGTCACCATACTTACGAATTGGTGAGGTCCAAGTCGCATAAATGTCTAAACCCATCGCATAGTGTGGTAACGGCTGATTGCCCATTTCACTGTAACTTTGGAATTTGCGAATGCGGTTGTCCAAGTAACTCGTCTCTTGTTGGCTTAACCAACGACGTAACTCAGCAAATCCTTCCAACGTTGCCACAGACTCTACAGTGAACGGCAAATCGCCTTCTGCATTGACGAACGAGATAACATCTTGGAGTTTCTCAGCTTTAAAGCCAGAGTGAGTGTTAAACACACCTGAATTAAACGCCTGCTTCAGTGTACGTCCTGCGCAAATATTGGCGGTAATCATCGCCTCTTCAACCAAACGGTTCGCACTGCGGCGCATATCGGCATGAATCGCGACCACATCGTTGTCTTCACTGAGTTCAAATCGATAGTCTGGACGATCAGGGAACACCACTGCATTCTGTTCACGCCACTGTGCACGAGCCAATGAAAAGTCGTATAAGTCACGGACAACTTGCGCCATTACTTCGCTTGGTTGCCACTCACTGGATGAACCAGACTCTAACCAATCAGACACATGGTCGTACACTAGGCGTGCATGAGACTTGATATTGGCGGCAAAGAACTGGATATCATCCGCAATCACACCATCTTGTCCGACGGTCACAGTACAGCAAAGGGCTGGGCGAACTTCATCTTGCATTAATGAACATAATTCATCAGCAAGGTCTCTCGGCAACATTGGGATATTACGCCCAGGTAAATAGATAGTAAAACCACGTTCGCGTGCCACCTTATCCATTTCACTGTCTGCTGAGATATACGCCGTTGGATCCGCAATAGCGATAGTGAGTTCAAAATCACCGGATTGAGTTCTCTTTGCATACAGAGCATCGTCCATATCTTTGGTAGATGCGCCATCAATTGTGACAAACGGAATGTGAGTCATATCGATACGTTCTAGATCGGCATCATCTTTAATTTCCCAGTGTTCAATACCAGCAGGTTCACTATTGGGTAAATCATTCTGAGCCAGTGTTACCCACCAAGGTGCGATCTTATCGTCCGCATCGGTGATTTTGTGGCTAATCTCGACAAAGAAACCATTGTCACCTTTTAGCGGGTGGCGAGTTAAATGACCGACGACCCAGTCGCCCTCTTTTAGATCATCGCTTTTAATACCTTTGCGTGTCTTCGCTTTTAAAGCCAGCTTTTTAAACTGCGGATGATCGGGGGTGACATTTAGGTTGCCTTTGATCAGTTTCACGCGACCAATAAAACGAGTTAGACCTTGCTCAATCAGCTCCTCAGGTTCCGCTACTTCACGCTCTTTCTCTGTACGGATAATGGCTTTGACTTTGTCACCATGCATACATTTCTTCATATATGGTGGTGGAATAAAGAAGCTCGTTTTACTGTCGACTTCTAAGAAGCCGAAGCCTTTCTCAGTTGCCTTAATCGTGCCTTCTTTCTTAGGAAGCGTTTCTTGAATTTGCTGCTTGAGTTGAGCCAGTAGAGGGTTATCTTGGAACATCTATCTTGTTTTACCGAGTAAGTATCTAACCAAAAACACTCCGCCCACTATATCACTGCGTCTATAGCCTAGCTAGCGCATAAACATGACAACTTATCGTTTCGTCATTAATTCAATCAGTTACCCTATGCCGTAAAATGGTCAGATTTCATGCTATTGGTGTATCGAGATGAGCAAGATATAAACTAGATGACTTAATTCAGGGAATAATTGTGATGAAATTCAATTTTTTCTAGCTTTTTTTATGCTTTTAGGGAATAATCCGCCCCCTTATTTACGTCCCTAGTGGCTTGATGCGATTTACGACTTTTCCGCATCTGAATGGAATCAGCTCTCAACTGGATTGGTATTGGAATTGGTAGAGCTCGTGGGACCTTTTGTTGACATATATAAAGTAGGATCCCAATGACAGATTCCGTAATTCAGTTCAGCGACCTAGCACTTAACGACTCAATCCTTTCAGCTCTTGAAGGTATGGGTTTCGTTTCACCAACTCCAATTCAGGCTGCGGCTATCCCGCACCTATTGGCAGGTAAAGACGCACTAGGTAAAGCTCAGACTGGTACTGGTAAAACTGCGGCTTTCTCTCTACCTCTTCTTAACAAGCTAGACCTAGCACAACGTAAGCCTCAGGCTATCGTTCTTGCACCAACTCGCGAACTTGCGATTCAGGTAGCGGCTGAAATTAAGAACCTAGGTAAAAACATCGATGGCCTTAAAGTGCTCGAGATCTACGGTGGTGCATCTATCGTTGATCAAATGCGTGCACTTAAGAACGGTGCGCAAATCGTAGTCGGTACTCCTGGTCGTGTTCAAGACCTTATCAACCGTGATCGTCTGCATCTAGACGAAGTTCATACATTCGTCCTTGATGAAGCAGACGAAATGTTAAACATGGGCTTTGTTGATGATGTAACAGAGATCATGGAGCACGCTCCAGAATCTGCGCAACGCGTACTATTCTCAGCGACTATGCCTCCAATGCTGAAAAGCATTGTTGAACGTTTCCTTCGTGATCCAGAAACGATTGACGTTGCTGGTAAAAACCACACGGTAGACAAAGTAGAACAACAATTCTGGGTTGTTAAAGGCGTAGAAAAAGACGAAGCGATGTCTCGTCTTCTAGAAACTGAAGAGACTGACGCGTCAATCGTATTCGTACGTACTCGTCAAGACACAGAGCGTCTAGCAGACTGGTTATGTGCACGTGGCTTCAAAGCATCGGCACTACACGGTGATATCCCTCAGTCTCTACGTGAGCGTACTGTTGATCACATCAAACAAGGTGTTATCGATATCCTAGTTGCAACTGACGTTGTTGCACGTGGTCTTGACGTTCCACGTATTACGCACGTATTCAACTACGACATCCCATTCGATGTTGAATCATACATCCACCGTATCGGTCGTACAGGCCGTGCTGGACGTAAAGGTAAAGCAATCCTTCTAGTTCGCACTAACCAGCTACGTATGCTGCGTACTATCGAACGTGTGACTAAATCATCAATGGAAGAGATTCAACTTCCTCACCGTGACAAAGTTGCAGAGTCTCGTCTAGCTAAACTAGGCGCAGAACTAGAAACAGAAAAAGAACACAAAGCACTAGAAAAATTTGCTGAGCTTGTAGAAAAGCTTCAAGAATCTCTAGAACTAGACGCAGCGACATTAGCCGCTATCCTGCTTAAGCGCCAACAAGGTAAACGTCCACTGTTCTACATTGGCGAAGACCCAATGACTGAAGCAATTGAGCGTGACAAGCAACGTCGTAAAGAGCGCCGTGAAGGTGGTCGTGACGGCGGACGCGAAGGTGGTCGCTCATTCAATACTCAAGATTGGGATACTTACCAACTTCAAGTTGGTCGCGAGCAAGGTGTTCAGGTTAAAGATATCGTTGGTGCACTTGCAAACGAGCTGGGGCTGACTAAAGGTTCTATCGGTGCAATCAAACTAGCACAAGGCGAAACTTACGTTCAGCTACCAAAAGCGATGTCTTCTGAAACTGCTGGCAAACTACGTAAGCTACGTATCCGTCAGAAGCAAGTTGACGCTGTAGTCTGTGACTTCAACGATTTCCGTGAGCCACGTCGTAGCGGTCGCGATGGTGGACCTCGTCGTGACGGCGGTTTCCGTGGTAACCGTGAAGGTGGTAATCGTGAAGGCAACCGTGAAGGTGGCTACCGTGGTAACCGTGAAGGCGGTCGTGATGGCAACCGTGAAGGTGGTCGTGCTCGTCGTGAAGGTGAACGTCGCTTTGACCGTAACCGTGGTGGTGATCACCGTGGTAACTACCGTGGCGAACGTGGTCACGGTAGTAGTACTCGCAGCGAAGGTTAATCTACTGCTTGAATACAAAAAAGGATACGCATTGCGTATCCTTTTTTTATTTGTTAATCATTTAGCATTGTCGCGAAAAACATACTTATCCATCATCGACACCATGCGACCAATTTCTGGTTTAGTAATCGTGTCATTTGCACCTAAGGCCAATGCTTTCGCTCGGTTGTCTTCGCTCATCAGTGACGAAAACATCACAATTGGAATGTTAGCGTAAGCTTCACTATCTCGTAACCGTTTGACCAAGTGCATACCATCCATTCGCGGCATTTCCACGTCAGTCACTACGCCGTCGATCAATTCACTGACTGGTAGATTCTCTTCTTTGGCAACTTCAATCAAATTCATTAATTTGTCGTGTGCCTCACCGCCATCTTTACACGCAATGACGTTGTAACCAGAAGAGCTCAATGTATCTTGAATCATCGAGCGGATGAACGCTGAATCGTCAACCACCATCAGAGTCTTGGCGTTGCGCTTCTTGACCATACGTTGGTTAAGATCCACGCTCTTATCCAAAGTCACATCGTATTTTTCCATACTCAGTTCTGGGTTGATGTCAGCAATGATCTTCTCAAAATCCAATATCATGATGAGATTGCCATCTTTACGAACTACAGCAACCACACAATCTTGTTCACCCGCTTCCAAAAACTGGCTAGGTGACTCGACATCATTCCAAGAGATTCGATGAATGCGGCTAATGCTATCGATTAGAAAACCATTAGTCATATTGTTAAAGTCAGTCACAATAACGAATTTACGTGAGTTGTCATTTGAGGTCGGAACACCAAGCCAACCAGCCAAATCCACCAGTGGTGTTAAGATGTCTCTTGACGAGAACACCCCAACCATATGAGGCTGTGCATTTGGGTAATCTGTCGTATCTGGTACTTGAATTACTTCACGAACCTTAGCGACATTAATCCCGTAATAGCAGGTTTTCTTTCGACCGTCCGGCAACTCTTTGACTAAATGGAACTCGATGATTTCCAGCTCGTTGGTGCCGCTTTCCGTTAAAATCGTACTACTTGATCCGCTCATAATTCTACTTTCAATATTTGCTCATTATTAGTTATCGTCATCAATGACTAATACTTTGATACTTTTTAACTGCAATTCAATATTTTGTAAATCTAATCAGCAGACTGACTTCAAACTTCTTACTATCTGCTAGTTTGACTACAACATTTACTCAACTTGCTGCCAGTGGGATGGCATGTTTAGCCCCAACGCGACAGCTCACTTTTCGAATAGATCGCCTTACCTTGGTTTCCGGTCACAATCGGTATTACGGTTGATGCGCCTTGTACTGCAAGTTGAAGGAAGACGATGGAAATTGGCTCATCGTACAGTTTTAGGAGCATGTAGCTAAGTGCATTGTCGTCACCCAGCATGACGATATCAGGCTTAAACTCTTGATAGGCGGTAAAAGCCTGATCTGATTTCCGTTCAAATTGTTCCATCGGTAGACGTTTAGTGTCCATCTGAAATGTTTCGAACTCAATAGAGGGCAACAACGTTTGCTTTATGCCTTCGATGTAACTCGCATCCCAAGAGTAACCTGAGTGATAACTTTCAATAAGTAGCACTTTGGTTGCTAAGGCTTGTGACGAAAAAATAAGGCAAATGACTATCCAACGCATTGGGCTCTCCTACCGTATTTGTTAAGTGTAGTTGCCCTTCCACAACCTTCCACTTTATGTCGTTAATCACAATCAAATCTCGAGGTCTATACTGAACTTCCTGTAGCCCCGAGATTACAAGGAGAACTCTCGGTAATGATGAACAGCTTACCCGGTGTTTTGACTCAGGTTATTTCTAACTTAATCATCAATAGCATCAATCATGCGTTTAATGAACAACCCAATCCGGAGATAAGTATTGAATTTGAACAAGAGACTTCCGTCAACTGTTGAGTAGCGTGTTTCTGGGTTACTTTATGTTTTGTACGGTTGCCCTTTCAACTAGAGTAGGCTCTAGCTGAACCACTTGTGCGTCCGTTGCGCCTTTTTCAAGTCGATTAAGCAGCGCTTCCACCGCCGCTTTTCCTAAGCGGTATTTTGGCTGATGGATAGTCGTCAGTGATGGGCTCATAAACTTAGCAATATGAATATCATCGTAGCCAATAATTGAAATATCTTCAGGAATACGAATCCCTTTCGCGTTAGCTGCGTTGATCACCCCCATTGCCATCATGTCGTTACAGACAAAAATAGCACTCGGTAATCTGCCTTTCGCAAGCATTTTGTTGAATGCCTCAAACCCGCCTTCACATTCAAAGTCCGCTTCAATGATCCAATTGGCGTTAAAGTCTAAGCCTGATTCATTCAGTGCGCGTTTATACCCTTCATAACGCATTTGGGCTTGGTGTTTTACCAACGGGCCGGTAATACAGCCAATCTCGGTGTGACCTGAATCGATAAGATGTTTTGCCGCCAGATATCCTCCGCGCAAAGAGTTATCCTGAATCTTATCGCTGGTAAACAGCATTGGCCCCCAGTCCATCACTACCACGGGAATATCAGGGTACTGTTCGAAGACTTCGATGCGCTCTCCTTCAAGTGAAGAACACATCAGGATCAAACCGTCGACTCGCTTTTGCAACAAAGTATTGATAGACTCTCGCATTCGCTCATGGTCGCCTTCAGTGTTACACAAGATAAGATTGTAGCCTTGATGATAGCAACTGCGCTCAACACCTTTCACGACCTCACCAAAGAAAGGGTTGGTCGAAGTCGTCACCAACATCCCAATGGTCTTCGTCCTGTTAACTTTGAGACTTCTTGCTAAAGCTGACGGACGGTAGTTAAGTTGTTGAGCCGCACTATTCACCCGCACAGAGATCTCTTCGCTCACATAGCGTGATTTGTTTATGACGTGGCTAACCGTGGAAGTCGAGACTCCCGCAAGCTTTGCAATATCTTTCATGGTTGCCATGTCATTTTCTCCATCAAATAACGATCTCTACGACTCACTGTGTTCGGCTAAAAATGTATCCACTTCTTCTCTGGTTGGGATTGACGTCTGTGCACCAAACCGAGTTACTGAGATAGCCGCCGCTGCATGAGCAAACTTAATCGCTGATTTTAGAGGTAAATCTTCCAACAGACCAGTGACCAATGCCCCATTAAAGGTATCTCCTGCGGCAGTGGTATCCGTTGCGTCGACTTTAAAGCCCGAGATCAGCTCGCCTCGGCCATTCTCACTCAACCACACACCTTTGGCACCTAAGGTAATCAAAACAATTTCGATGCCCTTACGGTGTAACGCATTTGCGGCTTCTTGCGCACTCTCGTCGTCAGTCACCGTGATGCCTGTTAACACTTCTGCTTCGGTTTCATTCGGCGTAATCACATCAACACAAGCGAGCAGTTGATCAGACAGTTCACGCGCTGGAGCTGGGTTTAAAATCACGTTAGTTGCGGCGCTTTTTGCAACACTGGCTGCTTTTTCGATACCACACATTGGTGTTTCAAGTTGCATCAGTAGGAATCTTGCACCACGGATGCGCTCCAAATCGGATTCAATCGCTTCAGCGGTCAGTTTGGCGTTGGCTTCAGCAGAAATACAGATACTGTTTTCACCACTATCAGAGACTTGAATCATCGCAATGCCAGTTGGGCAGTTTGGCTCCATTTTGACACCAGCGATATTGATGCGATCCATCTTAAAATTTTCTCGGATATTGATACCGAAAGCATCATCCCCAACACAGGCGATAAAACCGGTATCCGCATTAAGACGTGCAGCAGCCACCGCTTGGTTTGCGCCTTTCCCACCGGGAATAACTTGGTAATTACGACCATGAAGCGTCTCGCCAGGGCGAGGAAAAGAAGGCACTTGAAGAACATGGTCAGCGTTAACACTACCTAAAACCACTAACTTATTCATAAGGTAATCCTCGGCTCAATTGAGCCTTGCAAATGTGAACAGGAGTAATAGCGATAAACTTTGCGACAAAGCTCATGGCTATTCGCCCTCCGCACCCTGTTTAAGCGGGAGGGCTAAGCGATATTATTTAGTGATCACTTTTAGCGGTACTGGGATGTACGCTTCAACCGCTGAACCTTTCAGTACTTTATCCGCGGTTTCAACGCCAAGCGCACCGATTAGGTCTGGTTGCTGCGCGATAGTTGCAGACAATTTGCCACGGTTCACCGCTGCAATACCGTCGTCAGTACCATCGAAGCCGACAATCATCACATCTTTACCTGAAGCTTGAACGGCACGTAGCGCACCAAGAGCCATCTCATCGTTCTGAGCGAACACAGCCTGTACGTCTGGGTTAGCCGCGAGTAGGTTTTCCATCACGTTAAGACCTTTAGTACGGTCAAAGTCTGCCGGTTGGCTCGCAAGAACTTCCATTTCGCTGCCTTTAACCGCGTTCATGAAACCTTCGCCACGCTCACGAGCTGCTGATGTACCCGCGATACCTTCAAGCTGGATAACTTTCGCTTTCATACCCACTTTTTCAACGATGAAGTTACCTGCCATTTCGCCACCAACAATGTTGTCTGAGGCAATGTGACTCACTACTTCACCACGGCTAGCACCACGGTCTAGTGTTAGAACAGGGATATTAGAGCGGTTTGCCATACGAATTGCATTCGATACTGCATCAGAATCTGTTGGGTTGATCAGAATCGCTTTTACACCACGAATGGTTAAGTCTTCAATATTTGATAGTTCTTTGCTTGGGTCGTTCTGTGAGTCCAGAACAATCAGGTCGTAACCTAGCTCTTTAGCTTTCGCTTCTGCGCCATCTTTCATCGTTACAAAAAATGGGTTGTTCAGCGTCGACAGTACGATTGCCATCGTGTCCTGTGCTTGCGCCGATACAGAAACGGTTGAAGAAAGTAGTGCTGCAGAGATTAAAGTTGCGAGTTTTTTCATTTTCTCAGTCCTTGTGTAGGGCGAGCCAAGACACGTCACTTGGCTCTATTTAGTTATGATTTACTTGTTTTTGTTGTCGACCAGTACCGCAAGCAAAATAACAACTGCTTTCGCGATCATTTGGTAGTAAGACGAAACATCGAGTAGGTTGAGCGCATTGTTAAGGAAGCCGATGATTAGTGCACCAATCAAGGTTCCCATAATTCTGCCCTTACCTCCCATCAAGCTAGTGCCACCCAATACCACAGCAGCGATAGCGTCTAGCTCATAGCCCATACCCGCAGTCGGTTGAGCAGAAGAGAGTCGAGAAGTCACGATGATGCCTGCCAATGCAGCGAGTAAGCCACAGATGGCGTATACGCCAATTTTTACACGATCAACGTTGATACCAGATAAACGGGTTGCCGATTCGTTACCGCCCAAGGCATAGACGTAGCGACCAAAACGGGTGTGATTCAGCAGATACCACGCAGCAGCAAACACAATCATCATTAACCAAACCGGTACTGGAATACCTAGTGCGTAGCCCGTACCAAACCAAGCAAACGCATCCGCCGTATCAGTAAAGCCTGTAGAAATAGGACGACCGTCGGTGTAAACCATAGTGACGCCACGTAGCAAAGTCATGGTTACCAAGGTAGCGATAAACGCCTGCACCTTACCTTTAGCGATAATGACACCACTAATAGCACCCAGTGCGGCACCCGCTAGCAGAGCGGTTGGCACCGCAATCAGGACAGGCACTTCCATTGCGATAAGGCTCGCGGCAAACGCACCGCAAAGTGCCAGTACCGAGCCAACGCTAAGGTCAATACCCGCCGTAAGAATGACCAATGTCATACCGACCGCAATAATTGCATTGACGGACGTTTGGCGCAGAATGTTGAGAATATTGTCAACGGTAAAAAAGTTCGGGTTTAAAAACGATACGACGACAATTAAGAATAGAAGTGCGATCAAAGACTTTTGTTCAATCAACCACTCTTTGCTAAACAGCTTCTTGCCGTTTGTTTGTGTTGGTTTGCTCATGGTATTGGTACTCATGCTGCTTCCTCGTTAATCTTTTTGCCTACGGCACAGGCGAGTAGTTTTTCTTGATCGGCGTCTTTAGCATTGAACTCGCCGCTAATTCGTCCTTCATGCATCACTATGATTCTGTCACTCATACCCAGAACTTCCGGCATCTCTGACGAGACAAGAATGATGCTCATACCGTCGGCTTTAAACTTATTGATCAGTTGATAGATTTCTTTCTTGGCACCAACGTCTACACCGCGTGTCGGTTCATCCAAAATTAGGACTTTCGGCTTGGTCATTAGGCCTTTCGCAATCGCCACTTTCTGCTGATTACCGCCTGATAAGTTGCCAATGATCTGATCACGTGTCGGTGTTTTGATGTTGAAAAGCTTGATAAAGTCTTCAACGGCAATAATTTCGTCTTGGTGCTGGATTCGACCACCTTTTGCCAGCTTATCGAGCGCACATAAAGACATGTTTTCTTTGACCGAAAGCCCCAGAATCAATCCGTCTCCTTTACGATCTTCAGAGATGTACGCAATCCCATTCGCCAAGCCATCTTGTGGGCTGACTGGGTTGATGGTTTTATTGTCGAGATTGATGACACCTCGTTCACTTGGCAGTGCTCCGTAGATCACCTTCATCAGTTCAGTTCGACCCGCGCCCATAAGACCGGATACACCCAAGATCTCACCGCGTTTGAGCGTGAAGCTCACATCCTGGATGCCTGAACCCGTTAAGCCAATCACTTCAAGGCAGGTTTCACCATGGCGGACATCAATGCGTGGGTATTGTTCATCAAGCTTACGCCCAACCATCATTTCGATTAGGCCATCTTCATCGGTATCCGACACCTGACATTGACCAATGAACTTGCCGTCACGTAAAACGGTAATATCATCGCAAATTTCAAAAATCTCTTTGAGACGATGAGAGATGTAAACAATGCCACATCCTTGAGCGCGTAACTCGTTGATGACATTAAACAGCGACTCTGTTTCAGTATCAGTCAACGCGTCTGTCGGCTCATCCATAATGATGACTTTTGATTCGAACGACAGCGCCTTCGCGATTTCAACCATCTGTTGTTCGCCCAAGCTAAGCTCGCCAAGCAAGGTGCTTGATGGATGTTTAACGTTAAGGCGGCCAAGCAACCGATCGGCTTCTTGGTACATCTTTTGCCACTGAATGCCACCAAACGCGTTGGTAAACTCACGGCCAAGGAAAATGTTTTCGGCAATCGTCAGTTCAGGGATCAGATTCAGCTCTTGGTGAATAATACTGATGCCCGCCTCTTGAGAGTCGCGAGGTCCTTTAAATGCTGCGGTTTGGCCTTGGTATTGAATGGTGCCCGCATCTTTGCTGTAGATACCAGTCAGTACTTTCATCAAGGTCGATTTGCCCGCACCATTCTCTCCCATCAGGGCCATGACGCGCCCAGGGTAGACATTCAGGCTCGCCTTATCTAACGCCTTAACGCCAGGGAATGCTTTCTCGATCGAGCTCAACTGTAGGATAGCTTGAGTCATAACTCTTCCTTACTATTGCGAGGGTTAGAAAACCACGCCCGCTTGAAATATGACGTTTGCATAAGGAGTACACTCGCCCGTACGAACGACTGCTCGGCTCTGTCGGGTACGTGCTTTAAATTCCTCATGTGACACATAGGAAATAGAGATCTCTTTACCGCAACGCACACTCTCTGCAAGTAGCTCAACTTTCAGCGCCTCATGGAGTTCTGGACTAACCGCTGCAAATTCTTGCGCAACCACTACGCCTTCAATTTGAGATTCAGACAACATCACTTTAACGGTTTCCATAAACGACGGAACACCATGTGTCAGGGCTAAATCAATACGCTGAACCTCGTCTGGTATTGGTAATCCTGCGTCACAAATCGTTATCTCATCGGTATGACCTAACGTCGCTACCAAGTACGAAAGCTCAGAATTTATTAGGGTACTTTTCTTCATCTCATCGACCTATCAAATACACGTTTACACAATGGTGAGTCTTGATTTCACTATCAGATTTGTTATTGAGAAAAAACTCATCGAAACGTTTCGATAGAATAATAGTCGCTCACCTCATAAATTCGAGAGCAAGATAAGTAGAGTGTGAATTTGATCTTCTTTGGCAACCACTATTGTTGGCACAGAGTGATTCAGATCACCTCATCGAAACGTTTCGATAGGCTATTTTCTTTATTTTTTCATTCCCCAAACACCAACCCCGACCGTTTTAGGTATAGTGACGTACACTAACAATCTTTGGAAAACAAAATGAAGAAAATCATACTTTCTGTAGTCACTCTTCTTGCACTAAATGCCTGCAAAACTGAGGTGGGTACTCAAGCGTGGTGTGACGAGATGGCGGACAAACCAAAAAGTGAGTGGAACGCTCAAGGTACCGTCGATTACGCTAAGCACTGTGTGTTACTCGATGCGGTTGGAAGCGAAGCTTGGTGTAGTGATCTCGAAGATAAACCAAAAGGTGACTGGAGCGCCAATGAAGCGACCAGTTACGCGAAACATTGCGTATTCTAAACAACAAAGGTCTGGTGTTATCCAGACCTTTGTATTTCATTGATTGAGATGAGATTGTAAAACTAAACGCGCTCTTCTAGCGAAATGTTGTTATTAGCCCATAACAAGGCTTGCAGGCGATTTTTCGCATTGATCTTCTTAAAGATATTATGAAGATGCGTTTTAACCGTATTCTCACTGACAAACAGTTCGTCTGCAATTTGGATATTTGAAGCACCGTGACCAAGTAAACGCATGATCTCCTTCTCACGTTTAGTGAGGTTGGCATAAGCCTGAGACGTGGTCACTATATTGGCACAGCGGAAATGCTCGATGTAGTCTTGCGCGACTTTTCGCGATAGCCACATCTCATCTCTCATTATTTTTTCCATGCCTTTAAGCAGCAGAGGAACTTCGTCATCAAGGTAAAAGACCCCAACCAAATTGCGCCATTTAAACAGTTGGCTTGAAGACGCATCAATTGGGCAATTGAAAACAATTTCTTTGATCGTAGCATCGCTATGAGATTTGGCGCTGCTATAGTACTCAAACTTGCTATCATCCAAGTAGTGGTAATCAATAAGCACTAAGCTATCTAATTGCCCCTGCCCTTCATCCATTGCTTGCAAAGTATCAGCTGTCACTATGCTAACTTGTAATCCTAAGCCCTTCTCCAAAGAGTCCTTAAGCAGTTTAGATTGCATGCTTACATCAGAAATCAGAGTAATCTTGTCGTTATCACGGTTAGTCATAATGGGTCCCTGCACACGTTGTTGATAAATTAAAACTATCGTTTAGAACTAAATAGTCAACATGTTGATTAATCAAGTGAATTAAACTACCGCTATTTAATTCATGGTAATCATGGGCTTAGAACTAATTTCTTATTTTTGAGAACACACCGAGTTATCTGTTAGGCGATTCACAACAGCAAAAAAATTGTACCAGAAGAATGACGGTTAACTATGCTGTTGCAGATAAGAAGACTTACGACGCCATAGAGCAATACCACTCAAGATAAGTAGTCCCAACCAACTGTTTGCCCCACCTGAGTCTCCACCCGAGCTATTTGCATTTATCGAATTGAGGTAACTGATTCGCTGCGCATCGTTGACCGTCACTTTTGGCGTTTCTGAGCCATTGAGTACTGAACTTATCCAGGCCCGATGGTCTGACACCTCTGTAAATATTGAATTGGCACGCACACTCATATCACCACAAGTCGTTGGACCAAAACTGGTAATGCCTACCTGCTTGTTGTTCCAGAATAATGGGCCACCGGAATCCCCCTGACAGGTTGCATTATCACGACCATTTTGTCTTGACGCTCCGTCCATGCATAAATTCGCTGACGTATCGACATTGTATAAATGACAGTTCGAATTGCTAACGTAGCGCAGCTGAGTTTCCTGAAGAGCCTCGCTATCGTCATAACCAGACTGGGTATTACCATGACCAACCGCAAAGAAAGGATCACCTGAACTGATACCTCGATAGTTGGTCGCATCGGTACTGCTTGCGAGATCGGCGTAATCGAACACGGCGGTAATAGGCTGGGACAGCTTCAAAATAGCAATATCATTGGCTAAAGTATCGTTGTTGTAGTTGTCTGGGTAATAGTATTCACTCACCATCACTCGCTGTGTGATAGCGTTGGGAAAGTCCGACTCATTCTGAAGTTGGGGAACGACTGAGGTAAACAGCTGGGTATTGGTATCGCCATAAATACAGTGCGCCGCCGTCAGTACATAGTACTGTGTTAACAGCGTGGCACCACAGTACGGCGACGTACCATATATACGATCATAATCAATACGATCGTACATGAGACTCGTAAAAGAGGGATACTTGGTTGCACTAATATCATTACCATTTACTACATATGGCGTAATTTCAACACTGGTATAAGCGCTGGTTACATATAAACTAGAAAGTAAAATGGCTAACTTTCGAATCACGGCTCGCTCTCCATAGCACTTGGGTACTATATAAGTATAAAAAAACCTCTCAGAATTGAGAGGTTTTATCACAAGAATTTATTTTGGTCACGAAATGTTAACCTCGGTAATACCTTTGCGGAACAAATGGCATTTTTTCAACAGTCATTGGTAGCTTCTTACCACGTACATCTGCAAACAGTTCTGTGCCAATAGCAGCAAGGTCTGCACGCACATAAGCCATAGAAACTGGCTTACCCGCATTAGGACCAGCAGTACCACTCGTCACGACACCCACTTTATTGTCCTGAGCGTCAAACAGCTCTGTACCTTCACGAACTGGCGCTTTAGTTTGACCAACTAGACCAACACGCTTGCGAGAAACATCTTTACTTTCAATCTGGTTTAGAATGATATCTGCACCAGGGAAGCCGCCTTCGCGCTCACCACCGATGCGACGAACCTTCTGAATACCCCAAAGTAGGCTTGCTTCCACTGGAGATGTGGTTGCATCAAGATCATGACCGTATAAGCATAAACCACACTCTAAACGAAGTGAGTCACGTGCACCGAGACCAATCCACTCAACTTCTTCTTCGTTTGTCAACTTTTGCGCCAGCTCTTGAGCATGGGTGTTCGGTACCGAGATTTCATAACCATCTTCACCCGTGTAACCACTACGGCTCACGATACACTCTACGCCAAGAATCTCTAGCTTCTTCACATCCATAAAGAGCATATCGGCAACTTGTGGGTTGAATCGCTTGAGAACGTCTACAGCCTTAGGGCCTTGAAGCGCAAGAAGAGCACGATCATCAATCACTTCCAGCTCTACGCCAGACGGTAGGTGCGCTTCCAGATGGTCAATATCCTGTTGCTTACATGCCGCATTGACAACAACAAATAGATGATCGCCTAAGTTAGCCACCATCAAATCATCCATAATGCCGCCCTGTTCATTGGTAAAGAACGCGTAGCGCTGGTTGCCAGAAGGCAGATCGATAATATCAACAGGAACCAGTGACTCAAGAAACGCCGCTGCGCCCTCACCATGAAGACGAAGCTGTCCCATGTGCGACACATCAAACAGGCCTGCCTCATCACGCGTGTGTAGATGCTCTTTTTTAACACCAAGTTTGTACTGAACTGGCATATCATAACCAGCGAAAGGTACCATCTTTGCGCCAGCTTCAACGTGCAGTGCGTGCAAAGGTGTTTTGAGTAGTTCTTGAGTCATTGTTGTCTCCATTTAGTCAGGTTCGTTTTCCATTCAAGGAAACCTTGTTTCCAATAATAAACACGAGTAGATAGAATTTGCACGATTAACAAGATCAGAACCGTTCAAAATGTGACATTTAACATCATATTCACAATAAAGACTGAAAATAAAAACGCCACCTTGACGAACAAATCGTCAAGGTGGCGGTATTGCATTCATGTTCAACCCAAAAGCAACCGTTTGCATTCACTATAAGAAATTAACAAACCGTTCACGTTACTTTGCAGTAACCCACAAAATGTGCGCGTCTTGCTCACTGGTTGAGACCAACATATGCCCCATATTGGCATCATAATAGACGCTATCACCTGCATGCATTTCTACTGGTTCATAGAATTCGGAATAGAACATTACTGAACCAGATAAAATCAGTAGAAACTCCTCTCCGTCATGTCGCACCCAATCGGTGTACTCATCAAAGCTTCGAGCGTGGACCTGACTCTTAAATGGCATCATTTTCTTGTTAGATAGTTGCGTAGCCAGAAGCTCATGCTCATAGGTAGGTGTAGGATGCGGTTTACCCTGATTTGCCTTGGTAATATCCCTACGCCCTGTCGCCACCTTTTTTCTAGGCGGTTCAAACAGTTGCGGCATATCTATCTGCAATCCAGATGCCAATTTCTGCATCGCTTGGAAGGTTGGAGAGATCTGCTCATTCTCGATTTTACTTAACGTCGAACGCGCCAACCCTGTACGCTGACTCGCCTCTTCTAATGTAATGCCCAACTTGCCACGAATATCTTTAATTCGCTGCCCCAGTTTTAGCGGTTCAATGTTTTCTTCAGCCTCTTTGGCCAGAGTCAAAGATGGATAATCATCAAAGATATCTTCGGGCATATTTCCCTCTTAATTTCTACTACTTCCTGTCTCATTTTTCATTGTGCACGAAGCGTAAAGTGGAAGAAAGGTTCGAATGAGAAATAAACCGTGCTCTTGTTAACAAAAATAGAAACCTTGTTTCCAATAGGAAATTTTTGGTTGATTGTTCCTTTCACAACCGTTATGTTACCAACTTGTTAGTTGTAGAGATGTTATTTCGGAAGCCAAATGTTGAGGAATTTAACCCTTGGTTTCAGTTTTCCCCGCTATTTTGGGGTATGGAAATTCACCCTGCTCGTGCAGAGTAATGAGCAGACAAAGAAGTAGAACTGACGAGAACCAATTAGCGTATATAAAAATCTCGTTGGCACGAATGGAAGGTCATCTACCATGAACAAACCGTTTCAAAATCATAGCCTAGAGAACTTTTTCTCTACTAACCTTGCTGCTACTGATGATGCTGTATTCGCTGGCATCCAAGCCGAGTTCACTCGTCAAAACGAACAAATTGAGCTTATCGCTTCTGAGAACATTGTTTCTAAAGCGGTAATGCAAGCACAAGGAACGTGTTTAACAAACAAATACGCAGAAGGTTATCCAGGCCGCCGCTATTACGGTGGTTGTGAACACGTAGATACGGTTGAGTCTATCGCTATTGAACGCGCAAAACAGTTGTTCAAGTGTGAATATGTCAACGTTCAGCCTCACTCTGGCGCTCAAGCAAACGGTGCGGTAAAACTGGCTCTACTTCAACCTGGTGATACCATCCTAGGTATGTCTCTAGACGCAGGTGGTCACCTGACTCACGGTGCTCGCCCTGCACTTTCAGGCAAATGGTTCAACGCAGTACAGTATGGCGTTGACCGTGAAACACTTGAAATCAACTATGAAGATGTTCGCGCATTAGCGGTTGAACACAAGCCTAAAATGATTATTGCAGGCGGTAGTGCGATTCCACGCACGATTGATTTCGCTAAGTTCCGCGAAATCGCAGACGAAGTGGATGCAATCCTAATGGTCGATATGGCACACATTGCTGGCCTAATCGCAACGGGCGCTCACCCTAGCCCACTACCGCATGCACACGTGGTGACGACCACAACTCATAAAACACTACGTGGTCCTCGCGGCGGCATGATTCTGACCAACCACGAAGAGATCATCAAAAAGATCAACTCAGCCGTTTTCCCTGGTCTACAAGGCGGCCCACTAATGCACGTAATCGCAGCTAAAGCAGTCGCATTTGGTGAAGCGTTAGGTCCTGAATTTTCAACTTATATTGATTCAGTGATCGACAACGCAAAAGTTCTTGCGGAAGTATTGCAAACTCGCGGTTGTGACATTGTGACTGGTGGTACAGATACGCACCTGATGTTGGTTGACCTACGTCCTAAAGGACTGAAAGGCAACAAAGCAGAAGAAGCCCTAGAACGTGCTGGGATCACATGTAACAAAAATGGCATCCCATTCGACTCAGAGAAGCCTATGATTACATCGGGCATCCGTTTGGGTACGCCTGCAGGAACAAGCCGAGGCTTTGGCGCTGAAGAATTCAAACTCATCGGTAACTGGATTGGCGATGTACTAGACGGGTTGGTTGATAACCCAGAAGGCAACGCTGAAGTAGAGCAACGTGTTCGCAAAGAAGTGAAAACACTCTGCGCTCGCTTCCCACTTTACCAATAAACAATTTAATACAGTTATTTTTGGAGAATAAGCAATGGACAACACACTGAAGTTTGCAGACAGCCATGAATGGGTTCGTGACAACGGTGATGGCACAGTAACTATCGGTATTTCGGAGCACGCACAAGAGATGCTAGGCGACGTTGTATTCGTAGACTTGCCTGCTGTTGAAGACGAAATCGAAGCAGGCGACAGCTTCTCACTTGTTGAGTCTGTAAAAGCAGCGTCGGACATTTACGCCCCAATCACGGGCGAAATCGTTGAAATCAATGAAGATCTAGAAGACAGCCCAGAGCTTATTAACGAAGAACCTTATGAAGGCGGCTGGATTGTTAAAGTGAAGATGTCTGATCCATCAGAGCTAGACAATCTAAAAGACGCAGAAGAGTACCTAAACTCAATCGAAGACGAGTAATTAGGAATACAGCAAAGCTGCCCCGTTTAGGTGGCAGCTTTTTTTCAACGTTCGGACGTATAATCAATATTATCAGCAATGCTGTAATCCGTTACCCGAATGATGGAGTAGGTAAAGGACAATGACTGAATTACTTCAAAGCCTCAGCACACAAAATGAGTTCGTTGCACGCCACAATGGACCAAACAAATCTGACCAACAAAAAATGTTGGAAGCGATCAACGTAGCGAATCTAGACACATTGATCGAAGAGACGGTTCCAGCGCAAATTCGCCTAGAAAAGCCAATGACGCTTGCAGAAGCAAAAAGCGAAGCAGACATGCTGGTTGCCATGCGCGAATTTGCTAACCTTAACCAAATTAAGCGTACCTTTATTGGTCAAGGTTACTACAACACTTTCACACCAAACGTAATTTTACGTAACGTGCTAGAAAACCCAGGTTGGTACACTGCGTACACGCCATACCAACCTGAGATTTCTCAAGGTCGTCTTGAAGCACTGCTTAACTACCAGCAGATGGTCATGGATCTTACTGCAATGGACATTGCGAACGCATCACTGCTTGACGAAGCAACAGCAGCCGGCGAAGCAATGACTCTGTGTAAGCGTGCAGGTAAGAGCAAGAGCAACGTTTTCTTCGTTGCTGATGACGTTCATCCACAAACGCTTGAAGTCGTCAAAACTCGTGCTAAATACATCGGTTTCGATGTTCAAGTTGGCGCAGTTGAAACACTGGCTGACCAAGACGTGTTCGGTGCATTACTTCAGTACCCAGGCACAACGGGTGAAGTTCATGATCTGACTGACATCATCACTAAAGCACATGAAAACAAAATTCTAGTAACGGTCGCAACCGACCTACTCGCCTCAGCTCTTATTAAACCTGCGGGTGAAATGGGCGCTGATGTAGTAATCGGTAGTGCTCAACGCTTCGGCGTACCAATGGGCTACGGTGGCCCACACGCTGCATTCATGGCAACACGTGACCAACATAAACGTACGATGCCTGGCCGTGTTATCGGTGTTTCTATCGATGCCAACGGCAACCAAGCGCTACGTATGGCAATGCAGACTCGTGAACAACACATCCGTCGTGAAAAAGCGACCTCGAACATCTGTACTGCACAGGCTTTGCTAGCGAATATGGCCTCTTTCTACGCCGTTTACCACGGAGCAGAAGGTCTGCGTACTATCGCGCGCCGTACTCACCACATGACAGCGATCCTTGCGGCCGGCCTTAACAAATCCGGCTTTGAACTGGCTCACAACAGTTTCTTTGACACCATCACTATCAACTCGGCAGACAAAACAGACGAGCTATACGCGAAAGCGCAAGCCGCTGACATCAACCTGCGCAAGCTTGATGGTAAGTTAGGCATCAGCTTCGACGAAACAACAACCACGTCGGATATCGAAGCACTATTTGCAGTATTTGCAGTATTTGCAGTTAGCCAAGATGTGAATACCCTTTCTTCAGAAATTGCTAGCAACGAGTTTGCCGCGATTCCAGAAGCATTGCGTCGTACATCTAAGTACTTGACTCACCCTGTGTTCAACACGCACCACAGCGAAACGCAAATGATGCGTTACCTGAAGCAACTTGAGAACAAAGACTTCTCGCTAACACACGGTATGATCCCACTAGGCAGTTGTACAATGAAGCTTAATGCTGCTGCTGAAATGATCCCAGTGACATGGCCTGAATTTGGCTCAATTCACCCATTCGCACCAATGGATCAAGCCGCAGGCTACTCAGCTCTAGCTAAAGACCTAAAAGAGAAGCTATGTGAAATCACAGGCTACGACGCGTTCTCACTTCAGCCAAACTCTGGTGCATCAGGTGAATACGCAGGTCTTATCGCGATTCAGCGCTACCACGAAAGCCGTGGCGAAGGGCACCGTAATGTGTGCCTGATCCCTAGCTCAGCACATGGTACTAACCCTGCGACTGCGTCTATGGTGTCAATGAAGGTCGTCGTTGTTAAGTGTGATGACGAAGGCAACATCGATATGGCCGACCTAGCCGCTAAAATCGAAAAGCACGCAGAAAACCTATCAAGCATCATGATCACCTACCCTTCGACGCACGGTGTGTATGAAGAGCAAGTGAAAGAAGTATGTGAAATGGTTCATGCGGCTGGCGGTCAGGTTTACCTAGACGGTGCCAACATGAACGCACAGGTGGGCTTAACGTCTCCAGGCTTTATCGGCTCAGATGTTTCACACCTGAACCTACACAAAACGTTCTGTATCCCACACGGTGGCGGTGGTCCTGGTATGGGTCCTATCGGTGTTAAATCACACCTAGCACCTTTCCTACCTGGTCACATCGAAAATGGTGTTGAAGGCAACGACTACGCGGTATCTGCTGCGGATCTAGGTAGTGCTTCAATCCTGCCAATCTCTTGGGCTTACATCGCGATGATGGGTGAAGCGGGTCTAACAGAAGCAACAAAAGTCGCGATTCTAAACGCAAACTACGTGATGGAGCGTCTACGCCCTCACTACCCTGTACTTTACCGTGGTACTAACGGCCGCGTTGCTCACGAATGTATTATCGACATTCGTCCGCTTAAAGAAGAAACAGGCATCAGCGAAGAAGATATCGCTAAACGTCTTATGGACTACGGATTCCACGCGCCAACGATGTCGTTCCCTGTTGCGGGTACACTGATGGTTGAGCCAACAGAATCTGAAGACCTAGAAGAACTTGACCGCTTCTGTGATGCCATGATTGCTATCCGTGAAGAGATGGACAAAGTCAAAAATGGTGAGTGGCCACTAGACAATAACCCTCTAGTGAAAGCGCCTCACACTCAAGTTGACCTGTCGAAAGACGAATGGGACCGCCCTTACTCGCGTGAGCTAGGCTGCTTCCCATCACCTGCGACTAAGAGCTGGAAGTACTGGCCAACTGTTAACCGTGTAGACAATGTCTACGGTGACCGTAACCTAATCTGCTCTTGTCCAAGTATCGACAATTACGAAGATTAATTATCTCGTTGATCACAGATAACCAAGTTGGAAACTAACTTGAATAAAAAGGCGAACCGTTTGGTTCGCCTTTTCTTTGGGGGGCGTTGTAGCTCATATGAACAACCAACTTAATAGCGTTAACTTAACTACCATACCGTCCTTAAAGCTGACTGGTTGGTCGGTAAGGATTTCCATTGATCGTTTAGTGTCCACTTTTAGAAATTAGATACAAGTGTTTCCTCGCTCTAGACGAAATCACATAAAGTATGTCTCCTCGCAACCTAGTCCTGATGTGACCTACTACAATCGATAATGTCATTCCAATGCGGGACGAGCATCAGGGTTACCTAAGCCTCACATTTCTCTCTTGCATACGCTGAAAAATGTCCCAAGCAGTCCTGATTCGATAGATGCATTTAGAACTAACTATAAGTGCAATAAAATCACGTTATTCAAGTCAGCATTTACTTAAAATTCACACTGTAAGATGCTCGTTCCGCCTCTGTGTTTTGTACAAAAAAAACACGCTAAATTGCCAGTTGCATATGTTAATAATACCACCTAGTTATTGTGGTTATATTATAAAAAAGAATGATGTATGTGGTGGTTAGGGATAGTCGTAGGCGTTGCTCATGCAATGTCTTATCGCTTTGAATTAATAAGTTTAGGGATAGCACTGATTAGTTTTGCTGTTCTTTTCTTTGTGCATATTCAGCTCAAAACAAAAAGCGCTCGATGTGCCTTATGGATGTTATTTGGATTAGGGTATTACGTTACCTCACTGTTTTGGGTGAACGGTTACCTCGCTGATGAGTACGGTGACGCCAGTTGGATACGTTGGGGACTTTGGCCCTTACTTATCTTCATATTATCACTAAGCTTTCTGATTGTTCCTATTGTTACTCTCGGGCTGTCTCGTCGCAGTGCATTGGTGACGCTTCCCTTTATCTTAGTGTCTATTGATATCTTACGTGAACTTACCAGCTTTTCGTTTTCATGGTTACATCCCGGTTTCTTATTCCAAGATGTCGGTTTGTCCGGCTGGTTAAGTGTTATCGGGGCTTTTGGTGGCAGCTTTTTAGTTTATGTCGTGGCGAGTTTGTTGGTTTATGTGTTTATCAATCGATCGTCACCGACTCGCCCCTTGAGCCAATTTGTGATGAGTATTTTGGTTATCGTTGCGCTCGATAAAGGCATTCAAGCGGTGAATAACTACTACTTCTCGCCTGACCAAGCGAAGGTTCGAATGATTCACGGGAATTTCAGTGGTACACACAAGCTGTCCAAAAATGAGGTCATTGAACGTGTTCAGCGTTACGCATCTCTTTCCTTGCAAGCGCCAAGAGCCGACATTGTCGTGTGGCCTGAATCTTCGATGTCCATGCCGTATCGAGAAATTGCTCCTTTTGTTCAGAAAAGCCTACAGAAAATTGACGACAAACACGTGGTGGTTATTTGGGGTGGACAAGCGAGAAATGGACAGCACTTGCAGAACGTCATTTACCGAAACGATGAGCTTGCCCCTATTTACTATAAGCAGCGTTTGGTGCCTTTTGGTGAGTATCGCCCCACTTGGTTTATTGATTGGATGGAGCGCGTGACGTTATCTAGAGGTGGCGATATGCAAGTCGTCCCCAATACGAGCAACGTCCATAATATTGGGCCGCTCAAAGCAGTGTTAGCCGTATGCTATGAGGCGCTCTATTCCGATGTGTTCGCCTCTAAATTACAGTCCGGTAACGTCGCGATTTTACTGAGTGATGTGGAATGGACACAAACCCCTTGGGTCAAACAGTTTCTACTCAAATTGACGCAGGTGAGAGCGGCTGAAATTGGAAAGTCGATTATTTATCCGACCAATCAGGGCTTTACTTCGCTTGTCGCACCTAATGGCGATGTGCTTTCTCAAGTTACTCATCAAAGAACGCAGGTATTGGATGTCGTTGTGCCACTCCAAACACGCCAAACTCTTTACACGCAGTACGGACACAAATGGCTATTGTGGCTATCAGTCGGTGTCTTGCTGTTACTGCATGCACTTAATCAGCTTGGGCTAACAAATGTTCGCTCTACCCATAATAAGCGCATCTTTAGCGCAGCGAAAAATACCGAAACAAGGATACGTCATGGTTAAACGTTGGTTCACGACAGGGGCTGGTTTTGCTCTTGTTGTCGGCATTGGTATCGTTGCCCTTAACTACGATAAATCGGTACATACTCAGAGAATAGGCACGCCTGTCGCAAGCTCTTCTTCTCCAGATATGGAGAGTGCGTCAGATTCATCAACCATAGCACTCACTGAGTCGAGCCATGACTTTGAGTCTCAAAGCGAGCGCCTTGAAGCTCAGATGCTGGCAGAGCTGGACATGTTTAACCAAGATATTGCTGATGCTAAACGTCAGTTAGATGAAGAGACGGTGATAGCTCAATCTGAAGAAGAGTCCCCTGAATTGGTATTGGCTAAAGCGAGTATGATTTTGTCAGAGCTTGAGCAAGAGGGCATTGTATTCACCTACGACCCTGTATTACTGACTCCTGATACGCCGTCGACTCAAGTTCAAGCAATTGAAAAGCAAGTGATTGAGGTCGAAGACGATCTTATCGATATTGAACAACGATTTAACAATTTGGGTAACAACAAGGAGTCGTTATGATAAGAATTAAATCGAGCTTATGTATCGTTGCGCTCTCTTGTTTCTCCCTCCCTTCTCTTTCCTCTTCTGTGGGGGAACTCAGTGGTAGTGCATTTGTTTCTCAAGGAAAATCAGGTTATCAAGTTGATTTGCAGTTACCGAGTGGCGTCAATGAGCTTGTCCCTTCTTTGTCTGTCAGTTATCAACAGGGCTCAGGGAATGGGCCACTAGGCTTAGGAGTGAGTTTGGATGGCTTATCTAGCATCACTCGCTGTAGCCGAAATGAACAAGATGATGGTGTCAACAGTGGGCTCCGTTTTGATGATACCGATGTCTACTGTTTGGATGGCAAAAGGCTTTTCCTAGTCTCGGGGCAGTTAGGTAAAAATGGCAGTGAATACCGCACTAAGGGAGGTTGGCAAACTAAGGTAGTTGCAAACGGCAGCCTGACTTCGGGGCCTGATAGTTGGACGATTTATTCCGCAGATGGTTATGTGACCCGATACGGTTCAAGAGAGGACGCACAACTTACGGTTGATGGTCATGGGCTCGAATGGTTTATTTCTCAGCAATCTGACCGATTTAATAATGGTATCGACTATCGGTACCGAACTCACCAAGGTCAACATTATCTTGATAAAATCCAATACGCAGATGTAAGCCTTAACTTTAATTACGTCAATCGCCCTGATGTCCTCTCTTCCTATCGGTTTGGTCAGAAACAAACATTGGCACAAAAGCTCGATAATATTCAAATTAACCGCAGTGGTCATGCGCTTCGCCGCATTGAATTCACCTATGGTGAAGTGAACTCTCAAGGCATTGAACTGACGCGTTTAAATAGCTTGCGAGTGTGTGGCTCGGATGAGGAATGTATGCCTGCTCATACCTTTGAGTGGGAAAGTAACCCTTATGCCGGTAGTGAGCCGGAGCAAAAAACGCTCTACCGCCTGGGTGAGTTTAAAGGCTTTGTTGCTGGCGACATCAATCGAGATGGTTTGAGTGATATTTGTTATTTAAAAGACGGCCTCTACTGTGGCTTGAATGAAGGTAATGGCCGTTATGGCAGTGCGGTGAAATGGAGCAGTGATTTCCAAGGTAGTGCATGGGAAGAAGCAGAAAACTACGCATCCATCAGCCTAATGGATATCGACGATGATAGTTTTCAGGATGTCTGTGCATTCAATGAAACGGGCTTTTTCTGCGCATTAAACCGCAATGGACGCTCGTTTGATTCTGGGCATTACTGGAGCCGAAATTATACGATTGATAAAGCGGTACGCCTATTGGATGCCAACAATGATGGATTGGTGGATGTTTGCCGCGTTGAATCGAACCGTGTGGTGTGTGCGAACAATACCGGAAGTGGCCTATCATCAGACTATGTGCTGATTAATCATGGTTATCCTTTAGAAAAAAGCTATGAATCTATGAAATTTCTTTTTCTAGATTTCACGCCAGAACCAGTAAAAATGCCACAAAGCCAATTCATCGATATAAATAAAGATGGGTTTGCAGACCTTTGCGGGGTAAGGCTTGATGGTCACTTTTACTGCTCATTAGGCAAGAAGTCGGAAGGGAACCTGTCATTTGAAGCACCAGATCGCTGGGCTAATCAGTTGCCGATAGGTGGTCAATTGCCCTCAGATCCACAGCCTAATCTCGAGCCATACTTTCAAGATGTGGCTAAGGTCGAACAACTTCAACGCACCATGAACTTGGTGGATATCAGTGGTGATGGTTTGCCAGAACTGTGCTATCGAAGCGGGAATAACTATGTCTGTCATCAAAATACAGGCAAAGGTTTTGAAACTGCCACAACGCGTTTGGTTCTTGGACGCGACCACTTTGAAATCTCTGATGATGATGACGATAATGTTGCTCAAGTGGAAGCCTCTATCATGCTATCTGATCGAAACAGCGATGGGCTAGCCGATTTCTGTTACATCGCTGGAGAGCGAGTGTATTGTGCCTACGGTAATGGCGATCGTTTTAATCAATCAACACTTCTCGCTACGATAAACGCAGACCTTGAACTTCTTGATGATGACATTACATATTCAGATAACTATGTAAAAAAAATCTTTGGTATTAAGACGACCATTTACTATTTGTATTCCAATAACATTTACGGCCCGTTTAAAAAAGGCGTGGATGCGAATGGCGATGGTCTACTTGGCGATTGTTACCGCTCTATCGATGGATTAACGTGTTTGTCTTATGAGTTTGAGCCATTAGCACTACTTAAATCTGTGACATCTGGCTTAGGGATAAAAAGTGAGTTCGAGTATGGCATGACGGGCGATGCTTCGGTGTTTCAAAATGCAGCCCCACCGCAAGGACTCATTGGCTTAACGCCAAACTTCAAAGTAGTGAAAGCCCTCAAGCAAGACAATGCTATTGGTGGCACTAATCGAACTGAATACCTATATAAAGGTTATCACGCACATAAGGACAAGGGACTACTTGGATTTGGTGAAATCCAGACTCATGATGTTGAGCGCAAAACGAAGTCGATTAGTACGACTGCGTACCACGGAGACTGGGTGCCTTATATCGCTAAAACCGAAACTAATATTAACAATCGCAAAGTAGCAGAAAGTCATTTTGTTTATCAAGATGTTAATGCACCTGTATCAGGTCAAACATGGCCTCAATTGGTCGAAACCAACCAGAAGGCGTGGGATTTATCCTCGAACCTGTTAACGAATACGACGACTCAATACCGTGGCTATGATGCGCTTAACTTCCCAGATACGATTACCAAAGTCATTGAAGATGGTAACGGAGGGCAATTCATTGAAACCACGACAACACGCTACCAACACGACACTCAGCGCTGGCTGATTGGTAAACCAACTAATATCAGTGTCACTAAATCGAACCGTCACGACTCCCAAGTAAGGCGTACCTCTTTCTCTTATGACGCTGATACAGGCGCATTAGTTGAACAAACTTTAGAGCCCGGACATGCATTGGCATTAACGACTCGATTTGGTTATAGCCCTAAAGGGTTTAGAACCTCAGAGCAAACAACGGGAAGTGGTGAAACCAGACAATCGGCAACGGCTTACGATGTCTATGGACGAGTGACCAGACACACAAACGCACTCGGTCATGCTGTGAGCACCACCTATGACAACCAATGTGGTCTGCCGCAGAGCATTACCGATGCGAATGGTTTGGTCACACGCTTTGAGTATGATGATTATTGTCGCGAAGTGAAGAAAACACTTCCTGACGGCAATTGGGTTGCGCAGGTGTATGAGTGGAGCGATGGTGCTGATGCAGGGTTAGACCAGCATGGATTAACCCTCGGTGACCGCAGTGTCTTTATGGTGACCACACAAACCTCGCAAGGCGGGCTGTCAACGACGTATTTCGATGGATTAGGCCGAGAAGTTCGCACGACACAACTCAATGGTGATGGTAAAACGGTTATTGTCGATATCGCTTATGATGCCAAAGGGCAAAAAGTGGGCGAAACCATGCCTTACTTTGAGGGCTACTTCGCTGGCGATGCGACTTTCTGGTTGCAAACCGCTTATGATGATTTAGGTCGCCCAATTAGGCAAACCCAGCCTACAGAAGATGTCGGTGACCTAGTATCCACAACGTACTATCAAGGCTTAACCGCGACAATAACTGGTCCTGGTCAGTTTGAAAAAGTCGAGCAAACCAATGGCCTAGGTCAGACGGTTCAAATTACTGAAAATGGGCAATCGACGGTTCGCTATACCTATGACGCAGTAGGGAACCTAACAAAAACCGATACCAATGGTTTGGTGACGGAGCTGACTTATAACCAGCTAGGTTATAAAACTCAAATGAACGACCCTGCAATGGGCGTGTGGACGTACGGACATAACGCTTGGGGCGAGCTTGTTTGGCAACAAGATGCTAAGGGGCAACGCACCACCTTTACTTATGATGCACTTGGCCGAAAAACGGGTGAAACTCGTCCTGATGGTGTAAACCAATGGCAATATGACCAAGTATTGAAAGGTGGTCTTGATGTCGCAAGTAGTGATAGCAGCAATCGCAGCTACACATACGATGCCCTCGGTCGAACAGAGTCTATGACCTTAACGATTGATGGCTCCAGTTACACCACTCAGTATGAGTACAATGAGCAAGGCCGACTAAGTCGAGTGATTTTCCCATCGGGTATGAATCTGGATAAAGATTATGATGTCAATGGCCTACTCAAACGAATGAGTATTCCCTACTCAGACATTTGGGATAGCCAATATTTGCAAATTGAAACTGCGCTGATGGAAACCTCAGAGCGCATCATGGAACTTGAGGCACAGGCCTACGAGCTAGAGCAAAGCGCCCAATTTTACATTGAAGAATCTGAACGTCTTCGCCAAGCCGCAGAGCAGTTATTTGCACAAAGTGCTAGCTATCAAAACACGGCGAATCAGCTAAGCGCCAGTGCACAGTCTTTGTTTAGAAGTGCAAGTATTAATATTCAGAGAGCAAATAGGTATCGTGCCAAAGCTAATTACTATTGGTCAGCGTATAGTGGGACAATATTCAATCATTACAAGACTCAAAACGGTTATGCGTATTATAAATATGATCGCTGTCTGAAGAAAGACTGGAAAGGAAACTGTAAAACCCGAAAAGTGTATACAGAGAGGGTACCTCTGTGGATGGTTCAGAATAATTTTTGTTGGCCTTCTAGTGGCAAGTTAAAAGCAGGTTGTTTTGTAGGGCCTTCTTCATCGGTTAACTTAACGCAAGTCTATAAACGTTGGGCTGACCATTATTATGCCATTGCGAATCGCCAGCGTGCGCAAGCAAACCAAGAACAAAGCCAAGCGAATCATTACCAAGCGTTATCTGATAACGCAGAAGCTAGGGCGGATGAGCTGATTACGCAAGCTCAGAGCTATGCGTCTCTTGCAAGAACGCAAACCGACCTTTTATCAGACTTAACGGATGAGCTGGATGATTTAGTGGTGGCTGAGGCAGAGCTTCAAGAAATCATGGATCAGCGTCTTGAGGATGAAACGGCTGAAATTGTTTGGGTGGCGACCAGCCGTGATAACTTCGGTCGAATCGGTGGTGAACTGTTTGGCAATGGTCTACTAACTCGACGTGATATAGACCGCTCTCGTGGTACGGTTCAACGCATCACTACAGGCATGGGCGATACCTATCTGCGTGATATCAATTATACCTATGACGAGCGCAGTAATGTGTTAAGTAAAGTCAGTGCGATACGCAATCAATCTGAATACTACCAGTATGATGACTTTGACCGTCTAACGCAGTGGAACTTCAGCGATAACAAGAGTGTCTCCTCTATTGAGCGCGACTATCGTTACGATGTCTATGGCAACTTGACGTATAAAACCGATCAAGGTGACTTTGAAGTCAATCCAAATGGTCAGTTAACGAACGGATATACCTATGATGCCAACGGCAACATGCTGACAGGTCGTGGCCGTACACTTGCTTGGAACTCGTTTAACAAAGCTAGACATATCAACGACAATGGCAATATCGTGCAATATCAGTATGGCAGTGAACGTGAGCGTGTGAAACAAAGCGCAAATGGTGTGACGACATACTACATTAGTCCTGAATATCAGCTTGAATTATCAACGGATAACAGCGGTAAGACCGTGACAACAATGCGTCACCGCTTCCTTGCCGATAACCAAGCGGTTGCTGAGCATGTCAAAACGTTAATTGGCAGCGAAAAACAAATTGACCGCACAGCTTATTTCCATCGCGATGCTCTCGGTACGGCTGACCTCATTACAGACCCGAACGGACAAGTGCAGATTGAGCGTGGCTATACGCCATTTGGTGAGCTACTCGCCTCTGCTGAGTTGCAAGCAACCCCAATGTTTACCAACGCAGAAATGCGCGGCTTTACTGGGCATGAAAATGTTGGCAATAGCAGTGGTCTTATTAATATGAACGCGCGTTTGTATGACCCTGTGATTGGTCGTTTCTTAAGTGCCGATACGTTCGTGCCAGAGCCGAGCTTTAGCCAAAGTTACAACCGTTACGCTTATGTACTTAATAATCCGGTGAAATTTAATGACCCTACTGGTCACGTTTGGGGGTGGTTTGTTGCTGGGCTTGTCATTTTTATTGGGTCTCAAACCTTTGAAAATCCGACCATACAGAAAGTCGGCGCAATCGTTGGTACGGTGATGATGGCCTATGGTGCCGGAGGGTTTTATTCGAGTTTAGGAGAAACTGCACAAGTAGCGGCAAGTGGTGCAACTACCTCTTTTACAACTAACTATATAACCACGGGAGACTTTGGCAGCGCATTAGAGGCAGGTGTTATTGGTGGAGCATCAGCGGCTATTACCAATGGGCTCGCCCATGGTGAGGGCAGTCCATTCAATGCACAAACAGGAAGCTTAAGAGCGGCATTACCCCTTGCTCATGGTGTAGCTCAAGGCGGTATCCATGAATTGCAAGGTGGTAGCTTCAAGCAAGGCTTTATCAGCGGTGTCATTGGTAAGCTTGGTGGAGGAATTGTTCATGCCAATGTTCAAACGCAGACTCTTCAAGCTGGAGGTATGATTATCGTGTCAGGTATAGCGGCCGCAGCAAGTGGAGCCAACAGCCGAGATGCGGTGATGCGCTCTGCTGTTAGTGTGATTACAGTTTACTTGTACAATGACTTACGTGGTATGAATGGTATCGCGAAAATGAGTGAAGCAAATACAATCATAAAAGAAGTTAATGATGCTGCTACAAAAGACAGTGTAGAGTTCTTTAAAAAAGAAGGCCCGGCTCTAGCAGTTGACTCTTTAACTGTTACAGTGGGAAGCATTGATTGTATTGCTGGCACTAAAATTGGGTGTGCACCAGCACTATGGGCGGCTGCTAGTATTGACGCTAGATGGAACCAACAACCACATATTGTTGAGCAGGGGTTAACTCAAATGAATGTTCCTTATGCTTCTGAGTTAACAAACTTAATCGGTTTGGGGTTGTCCGTGCAGGGTACAATAAACTTTATGCAAGGTTATACAACATTAGATAACACCATTGATGCGGTGGGAACTGGGGTAATTCTTTATGAGAGCAGCCATAAGCCTTAGAGGTTTGGCAATATATGTTATGTTCGCAGCAACTTGGTTTTTTTTTACAACATATAAAACAAACGGAACTGAATTAACTGTAGATACTAAGCTGGTTTTTTTAGGAGAAGACAGCGAACGATTCGGTGGGGTGTCTTTATATTATCAAACGGTAAAGGGAATCAAGTTAAGAGTTAGAGTGAATAGAGAAAGCTATTTGGCATTAATGAGCTCAGATATCACAGATAAACGTTTGTGCAGCGTTGTTTATTTTAAGAACGAAAGCTTTGTTTTTAATGAATATCAGAGTGTGAAGTCGATTCAATGTGATGGGCGCAATCTCTACCCTCTTTCTGAGTAATAATAGATTATGTTATGAAATTATACTATGTGTCAGTTTTAATGCTAGTTACAGGTTGTGGTGATGGTAGCTCTACCACCTCAAATCCAGACTCAAATGTATCTCGTTACAGTAGTGATTATGCTGCATCTGATTTACACGTGTTCTTCACACTATCAGCAACAAGCACCTCCAATGCTGAGGTTTATGGGTATGTGCAAGATACCTCGTTTAATTACGTTATAATTAATGGAAATAACGGCGTGAAGTTCTTGTTATTAATGTATTTGTGAGTAATGGAGGCTCTAAACAAATAAATCGATAACTAATTTCGGTTTGAAAAATAGACTTTTCCATATATTAAATAGGATGTAACTTTTATGAAATTAATATTTTTACCTTTAATTATTTTTTCCTCAACGCTATTAGCACAAGAGGTGGCAAGTGATGATAAAACCAATAAAGAATATACTTACTTAGGGGCAACATACAACGGTACAACTGATCTGGATGTTCTTTCAAATACGTTAGAGTTAGGGCCGGGGTTTTCTCTGAGTTTTGGGCATGTATGGACAGTCAGTGAGAAGTTTAATGTAAGCTTCGAAGGAGAGTATTTTTACATGGGAGATTTAGAAAGTTATTCATCTTACAAAGGATATTATGCAAGATCTGAGGTTAGTGTTTCTTCTTTGTCAGTCAATGTTAGACCAATTTACAAACCAATGAATAACGGTTTTTACATCGCCGCAGTCGCTGGTATAGGCCAATATACAATAGATGCTAGTGTTGATAGTAACATCCTTCCTTCAGGAAGTGGTGACTCTACAGATTTTGGGCATAGCTTAGGGGCTGAATTAGGGTATGAGTTTGAGAAGTTCGTCTTAAACTTAGGGTATCGCATGATGTATACAGCACCTGATAATATTGCAGTGAATCTTTCAACGGTTAGCTTTGGTGGACGATATAAATTCTAAACCATGTAGTACAGTAACGGATCTTTAACTTGAAAGATACTCAAGCTCAAGCATTGTAGCTAAATGCTTGAGCTATAAATTTTAAGTCATAAAACTGATAAGACGAGATGAAGTTTCGTATCGATCTATGGTTAGAACACCTACCCTAGAAAATACCATTCGAAAAGGTAGGCAATGAGCTTCAAGAAATCCTTGACCAGCGTCTTGAGGATGAAACGGCTGAAATTGTTTGGGTGGCGACCAGCCGTGATAACTTCGGTCGAATCGGTGGTGAACTGTTTGGCAATGGTCGGCGTTGTTGCCTAAATCAGTTGAACCTTTTTCGAGTCTTGCGATCTGACCCTTTATGATGGTTAGAGCGGTGGTGACATGGGTAAGGCAAAAAAGAAGATAACTAACTGGGCGGAGTACAATAAGGCTCTGTGTAAACGGGGCTCGGTTACGTTCTGGATAGATGATTCAGCTGTAGATGCATGGCGATGCAAAACCCATCATGGTAAGCGTGGTAGAGGTTTCC
>NZ_JATABI010000027.1:0-51223 GCF_036533795.1 Vibrio sp. M250220
AATCAATGAAGAAATCATACGCCGATATGTAAGACATCAAGAGAAGCAAGAGCGAGTAGAGCAGCACCAGTTGGCGTTGGATTAAACAAAGGCCCCCTTTTAGGGGGCTCACACAAAGCCACCTTCTTTAGAAGGTGGTAATTTACTTTAATGTTTCGACCATCAGATTTCTTGATGTTTATGAACCAAACCGAAGTCAGCCAATACGGCGTAGGCGGCGGGGATCATAAACAACACTAGAAGTGTGGAGGCAAAAATACCAAAGACGATAGAGATCACTAGTGGTTGAATCACTTGCGCCTGCAAGCTGGTTTCAGTGAGCAGTGGTAGCAAACCCGCAGCCGTAGTCATCGACGTTAAGAAAACCGCGCGGAACCTCTCTCTGCTCGCTTTTACAACCGAGTTATGGACATTGTCTCCTTCATCCACATGGTGACGGATATACTGCACCAGCAGGATAGAGTCATTGACCACTATCCCCGCCAAAGAAACAAATCCCATCATACTTGGCATGCTGAGTGAGTGACCAAGCAGAATATGTCCCCATACTACACCGATAAAAGCGAGTGGAATGGCGAGCATAACCACAAACGGTTCTAAGTAGCTGCGGAACTGATAGCTCAAGATGGTGAATACACCGAACAGTCCGAGCAAGAAGCCTTTCGCCATCGAAGAACTGGTTTCTGCGGTGTCTTTTGCTTCCCCTTCAAAATCAAAGCGTAGCCCCGGATACTTAGCCATTAACTTAGGCGCTTCATCTTTCTGGAACTGATTGATGATAGCGGTTGAGTTGACTTTGGTATTGTCTGTGTCACCAAAAACACTGATGGTTCTTAATCCGTCAATGCGCTGTATGCGTACATAGTTTCTCTGGAAATCGAGCGTCGCGATGGTTGCCAAGGGAATTTGGCTACCGTCAGCGACAATGATCGGGAAGTTAGCTAACTGTTGCAGATCGCCCGCTTGAACCTTATTTAATCGCACCTCAACGGAGATGTTTTCGACGCCAACCTGAATCTCATCGGCCGTTTGACCAAAGAAAGCGGCTCTCAGTTGGTTGGCGATAAGCTGACCATTGACTCCGTAGGTTTCAGCGCCCGGTCTTAGTTTGACGAGCACCTCTTCCTTGCCCATGCGCATGTCATCGAGTACGCCGTGAACGCCATCAAACTCTTTTAAGTACTGCTGAATATCAATCGAGGCCGCTTTTAAGGCGTTAAGATCATCATGTTTGGCGCGGATTTCAATGGCTCGTCCTCCTGGTCCCATAGTGGGTTGTTTAAATACCAGAGAGATAGGATCGGCGAGCTCTCCAATATCTTTTCTCCATGCGGCAATAAACTCATCGATGACTGTGTTGCGGCTTTCTGCCCCGAGCAAGTCAAGCCTGACGGTCGCGATATGAGGGCCAGACTCGTTGGCGTCCGCGTTGGCGTTAAACTGACTGGTAATATGCTCGATCAGCGGTGTGCCATTTTCGACAGTTTCACTCCACTCTTTATCAAGCTTACGAGCGGAAGCGACGATTTTATCGACCACAGCTTCGGTCTGGGAGAGAGACGAGCCGGGAGGTAAAATGATACGAGCTTCAGCGATATCGCCATCTAATTCTGGAAATGGTTGGAATTTAAGTAGTCCACCAGCAATGGTGGCTATTGAAATCAGAAGTAACGCGACGATACTACCGAGGAAGGCGTAGCGGTATTCGACCACTTTTTCGACACCATAGACTAGGGTGGTGTTACGGAAGTTCTCAAACTTATCGAGGAGCGTTTGTTTGAACTTAGCAGGTGGTTGATCGTTTTTTTCTCGGTGTAACGAATGGGATAAGTGGTTAGGCAGGATTAAAAATGCTTCCACCAAGCTTAACGTTAGAACCAAAATGAGCACTTGCGGAACGGCTTTCAGAACCGCCCCCATCTCTCCTTCGAGAAACAACAGACTGCCAAAGATACACACAGTGGTTAGGAACGAAGAGATAACGCCGGGCAGAACCTTTTTCACCCCTTTTATCACTGCGTCATCCACCTCTTCACCACGATCTAGGTGTGATGCGATAGACTCGGCGATCACGATTGCATCATCCATCATGATGCCTATTGCCATCAGAAGACCCACCAGCGACATGATGTTGATTGACAGTCCGAGTTGTGCCATTAAGAACAGACCGCCAAGAAACGCGACTGGCAAACCGGCGGCAACCCAAAATGAGTAACGAAGAGTGAAGAACAACCACATGGTAGCAAACACCAAGACAATACCTTGCCAGCCGTTGCGTACCATCATAGTTAAGCGATCCCAGAGTACGGATGAGAGATCATTGGTCAGCTCAAGTTTGACACCCATGGGCGCAATCGCCTGTTGTTCTTCCACAAACTGGGTGACACGCTCTTTGATACGCAGCGCATCATCTTCTTTGTTTTTACTGACTTTAAGCAGTGCAGAAGGATGGCCATCGAATAGCACTTTTTGCTCGTCCAGTTCGAAGCGATCAGTGATGGTTGCGATGTCTCTAAGACGTATGAGCGATCCATTGGGGCCTGAGCCGACAACAATGCTTTCCATTTCTTGTGGAGTGATGCGTCGCTCATCAAAACGGATCAGGAAGTTTTTGTCGGGAGTTTCAACGTTTCCGCTTGGTAGCTTGATATTCTGACGACCAATCTGATCAGCGATATCGCCAACACTGAGACCCAATTGACGCATCGCTTGCCCATCAAGCTCGACTCTAAACTGGTGATCCGAAAAGCCTGCTACATCGACCAACGAAACATCATAATCGAGCTTTAACGTTCGTTTAAGCTGTTCGGCATACGCTTTTAGCTCAGGCCAAGTGGTATCGGCAGTAATCGCGACATCAACGACAGGCTCGTTCCAGTCTAGTTCTTGAACGACAGGGGACTCAATCTGTTGAGGGAAGTCATTGATAGAGTTAATTTGAGTCTGAACATCAACCAGCATCCGACCAATATCGGCTTTCTCATTGAGCTTGAGGATCAGGCGCGCTGAACCTTCAACGGCTTCACATTGGGTCTCTTCAATATTGGCTAATCCATCGACGGCATCTTCCATTCTTACACAGATGCTCTCCTCGACTTCTTGAGGAGATGCACCCGGGTAGACGACGCCGGCCATAATATAGGGTGGATCAAACTCGGGGAAAGTCTCCCTTTTGATGTTGGGTAATGAGGTAAGGCCGAGTACTAATAGGGCGAGCATCATCAGGTTGGCGGCTGTCGGATGCTTGGCAAAGAATCGGATCATTGCGTTGACTCCTGATCGCTATTGTTCGCTGTTTTAAGCAGCATCCCTTCAATGGCAGGAAGAAGATCATTAACAATCAGTTGATCCCCTTGGCTAAAATTACCATCGATGACTACTTGGTTGTCTCGGCGATACAGTACTTCGACAGCATGGATTTCCAACTGGTTTTCCTGATTCATCAGATAGATTTTGTCACCGTGCAAAGCGCGTTCAGGGATGACCCAACTTGGATTGGCCTGACCTTCAATGACCGCTCGGACAAACATACCGTTGACCAGTGGCGGTGCGGACGTCGGGTTGAGGTTGCGGTAGTCTTGCTCGATTTCTAGAATCACGCCCGCTGTTGCCTGATTTGGGTCAACCGTTTCACTGATACGGGCAACTTTGGCAGGCCATGTTGCCTTCAAGCTTCCGCTACTTAGTTCGATATAGGCATCAATGAAGGTCATGTCAGGCTGAGGAATTCCATTCGCATCACGGCCAAACTCTCCAAGACTAGATGCAAGGGTCTGCATGTCGTGAATCGATAACTGCGCTTCAACTTCCATCACGCCCATACCATGTGCGGTGACCATCGTTTGCTGGAGGTTCACAACTTGATTTTGCTCGACATCGACTGAGGCAATTCGCAGATCATACGGAAGAGTAATAATGGTTTTCTCAAGGGAACGCTGTGCTTCATCAACTTTCGATGCATTGACTTTAACTAAGGCTTGCGCGACACGTTTTTCATCTGGCATCAGTCCAATTTGGTTTTCGATGTCCAGAACCAGTTTGCGTTGTGATAACGCACTTTGCTCTTGTTGATCGACATCTGACTGAGACGTCAGCCCTTTAGTGCGCAGATTCTGTTTCCGTTGTAACTCTTTGTTCGCAATCTCAAGTCGGTTACGTTCGATCTTTAAGGTTTGTTTAAGGTTATCTTCTTCTTGATTCAGCTTAGCTAAAGAGGTTTGAGCAGATTTGAGATCAGCCTGAGCTTGAACCAGTTTTAGTTCATAATCGAGTGGGTCGATACGCAGGATTTCTGTTCCGGCTTGAAGAACCTGCCCTTTTTCAAGTCTCGGATGGCGGAAGACGATTTTACCTGTGACCTCGGCGATCGCTTTCCACTCTAATTTAGGGGCAATTTTACCAAACCCGATAGCCTGCGGAGCCATTGACTTGAGTTCTAACGTTGCGGTTTCGACTAAACGGGCGCGATCGCCAGCGGGTTTAACGGGCAGATCAGGTTTCATTTTTACCGCGATAATCAGGGTGATCACGCCAACAGCGAGTGCGGGGAAGAACAGTAGTTTCTTGTTAATTTTCATTGATGTTAATCCTGCTGGTGGTTGGATTGCAGAAATCCGTGAGTCATGAGTTTGATGTTGTGTTCGAGCAGTCGGTCTAAGAAGGCTTCATTCAGTTCAATGCCATGAATCGCGAGCAAAGCAGGCGGTGCAATAAATGGAAAGACCATCAGACTGATGTAGGAGACTTTACACAGTTTCGGGTCAGCATCTGGCCTGAGGATTTTGCCCTCAACGAGTTTCGTAAACATAACCTGTTGCATTGGTTGGCTGATATCGAGAAAAACCTTCTCCAATAATTTGCGTTGTGTTTCACTTGCGTCCATGTGCATGACTTGAGCGACTAAGCGCGGGAATTGCGGCACCTTGACCATCTCACGATAGTAAGTCCGCATGAGATCGAGAAAGTTCTTCTGAGAACTCTCTTTTAATAGCACCTGCATTTGTCGTCGCATTGGCTCCAAGGTTTCACGCAACATGGTTTCAAATAATCCTTCTTTGTTACCGAAGTAATAGCGGATCATGGCAACATTGACGCCTGCGCGATTGGCGATAAGTCGAGTCGATACCTTATCGTAAGCCATGACAGTAAACAGCTCTCTGGCTTGATGGATCAGCTGTTGTCGAGCATCGATACTGTCACTGGGACGTCCTGCTTTACGTGGCTTAGTCGTCACACCAAAATCTCTTATATTAAACAGACGATTAATTATAGTGTGGCTATGATTTGTTCGACACGACAAAAATTAATCAATATTTAAACAAGTGATTAATTTGTGACGTATCGCGTAAGTGGATATGCTAGAAAAGAAAATGCCCGTACAGTGGGCAACTGCACGGGCTAAAAAGGGCAACAATTCATATTGTTTGTTTGGAGATTGTTGGTCCATATCCTTATTTAAACTGTTATAAAGAGTGTTCGGTCTTTGGAATTTCTTTATATCAGTGTAACCAATGACGTTTAAAGTAACACTTTTGTCACGATTGGTTAAACAGTAAAAACGCAAAGATAAATTCCAAATATGAAATCTTCGGGCTACAGATTTGTCCCCGACGTCGAGTTTTCTTGTATGGTCGACGCGTACCTTTCTGCTAATTGATCGACACTGATAGGGCGTTCAATTAAATAGCCTTGCAGCACATCACATCCGTATTCGATCAAAATCTTTCTCTGGGCTTCCGTTTCGACCCCTTCAGCAACGACACGCATTTCCGCAGACTTGGCAATCGCAAGGATCGCTTTAACGAGCGAGTCACTCTGCTCCGAACTCAGCATCTTGTCGACGAAGACTCGATCAATTTTGAGCTCGTCGAGTGGTAGGTTGCTCAGATAACTTAACGATGAATAGCCTGTACCAAAATCATCTAGTGATATAGTGAACCCAAGTTCCTTCAGTTTGCTAATGACAGGTGCGACTTTAGGGAGATCGCTAATAAGCACATTTTCGGTGATTTCTAATGTCACTCGATGATTAGGCAACTGGTGCCTATCGGTTGCCGCCAGCAAGTTGGGAATAAGCTGTTCGTTCATCAACTGCATCGGTGAGATGTTGATTGAAAGAACCAAATCAAATTGAGGAGAAGGGAACAGTTGGCTAAACTCCTCGCACGCCTTATTAATTACAAAGTCGCCTAACTGATGTATCAGACCAATCTCTTCTGCCAGAGAAATAAACTCCAGTGGAGAGACATGGCCAAGTTGAGTATTGCTCCAGCGTAGCAAGCTTTCAACTCCGTACAGTTTACCGCTGTCTGCACAAATCTGTGGCTGATAAACCACGGAAAGCTCACCGCGCTCAACCGCACCGCGTAATTCGCGTTCGAGTAGGAAGTCATACTGAACTTGTTTGTTAATACTGCTATCGAAAAACAGTACATCACCTTTTTGGCGAGCCTTCGACTTGTAGAGCACGATATCAGCTTTGGAAATGAGTTCTTCGGGTTCATCACCATCGGAAGGGTACATAGAGACACCGATAGAGCAACTGGTAAATAGCACCTTGCCATCGATGACAAATTGCTGCTTAAAGACTTGCTTAATACTATCAACTTTTGCTTCGGTTTCAGCGAGATTAGTTAAGCCGGAGAAACAGAAGATAAACTCATCGCCACCGAAACGCGCTACAAAATCGTTGGGCCCAAGAAATGCCTCAAACTTCTTACCGATTTCACTGAGCAGACGGTCTCCTGCTGAGTGGCCATATAAATCGTTCACTTTCTTAAAGTCATCAAGGTCTACAAACATCACCGCTAACTGACAACATGCTTGCTCCGATTGCTTGATGCCTTCTCTAATACGTTGATGTAATTGGGAACGGTTGGGTAGGCCAGTGAGTTCATCATGGGAAGCAATGTACTCCAATTGATCCTTGGTGGACTGCAAATGCTCGAAGTCGTTGTTGATTCGTTTTTCAAATCGCTTAAAGCGTTTGGCGATGAGACGGCTTAAAGCAATGGAGAAAAGAGCCACGATGGCGGTTGTGCTTAGCCCAATGACTAACAGCTGCTGTAAGGTGCTGCGTTGTTCAAGTTTAGCTTGCTGCTCGACAGAGGCCAGATAGCGCATATTGATTTCATCATACACACCGGCGCCGATTGTCCATTGCCAGCTTTCATCTTGAACGACGTAACTGGTTTTAGAGTAATCTGAGATATCTTCAGGTCCAAAGGTGGCTTTGTAGTGTACAAATTCTCTATTGGCGTCCATGAGGGCTGAAGCGCCTTGTAAAGATTCGGAACTGTCGAGGTTATACGCATTCTTGCCAATCAAGTCAGACTCAATGTGCGAAAGAATCGTCCCGTCATTTTCGATGACGAACACATAGCCAAATTGATCAAATCTAAGATTTATCAACCAGTGAAGAACCCTTTTCTTGATATCATTTTCTACATCGACGACATAGTCGCCCGTACCGATAAACCAGTCATAGGGTTCGAAGTACTTACCAAAGCCAACTTTTTCAAACTCTTTATTTTTGTTATCTGGCTTAACAAACCACCAGCGATAGAATGCTTCGCCATGCTTTTTCACCTCTTCTCCCATCTCGCGGACGATGTAGCTGCCGCGAACATCTTTAAAATCCCACAAAGAGGTGCCTTCGACACGAGGAAGTAGGGGATGCATGATGCTCAAACCATCGGTTTTGTAGATAAAGAAGTAACCACGACCGTTATTGAAACGTATATCGCGGAGGGCATCGGTAATGAGTTTGGTGACTTCAGCCTCGGGCAAAGATTTGTTGCTTTCGTATAGGCGTGTCGCGATGTTGTGAGCTTGATATATCTGCTCTTTTATCGTGCTTTCTAATTCGGCTTCTGTTTGAGTGCGTGCGTAGCGGATTTGCTGCTCAACATATTCGACTCGGCTGGTTAGGGTTGCCAGTTGCTGTTGTTGATGTTCTTGGCGTAATGCGCGTAATTGCTCTTCTGAGTTTAGAATGACGTCTCTTGCGGTAAGGATTATCCAGAATAGAGTGAAGACAGCAACGATGGAAGCTGGAGCATAAGTAATTAAGTTCAGCAGTTTTTTATCCGTAAGCTTGGTCATGTAATACCGTAAGTTGCCTAAAAATAAGAACTTAGATTATAGCAATCGTTTAATGAAATGTTAAAGATATCAGTGTTAATTGTTCTAAATCTTAACAATTTGAGATCTCACTGTATGTATTGAATTGCATTACGAATTAGGATGTTAAGATTAAAATTGCATAATTATGCATTTGTGCGGAGAGGTAGCTGACTGTTAGTCACTTGAGTTGAGCTATATTTCATAGTGTAGCGGAGTAATGTGACAGCTTGACGCATACTTGGTTGATATCGTGCATAAGGAGAGCCGATTGATAAAGCGCAGCTTAGTCTGGTTATTGATCTTCAGTCCAACATTGACATGGGTCGGATTCTCATTTTATGAATCGACTTGGTGGATTGAAAACATTGTCGCGTTTCCGGCGGTCTTTCTATTGATCTACTGGGGACTCGCGTTGGCCTTGATATTGAAGAAGTGTTGGGCGCAGGGTGTCGTGTCTGTTTTGTTATCGGGTGTGTTCTTGCTCCTCGCCCCAAACTCTCAGCACACTTTAGTCACCAACTGCGTTAATCCGATCACTGTGAGTCAGTTTAATCTTTACTACGGCAACAGAAACATCAATCAATTTATAAACCGCCTGTTATCGAATCCCACTGATTTAGTCGTGCTGCAAGAGGTTGCGCCTGAGATAGGTGAAAAACTCAAGACACTCGATGATGTGTATCCCTATTACTACGGCGGACAAGAGGGAATTGGTTACCCTTCTAGCCAGATGATTTTAAGTCGAGCGCCACTGCGAGACGTCTCCGTGTACATGACGCCAGATCAGCAAGCCATCATCCACGGTGTGTGGATGCCAAATAAGCATAGTGCGGTGACCTTTATTGCTGCACATCCTCCTTCACCAAGGACTAAAGAGCTCTGGTATCGACGTAATGCCTTGATAAGGACGATAGAGTCTATCATTGAACTTTATCCGAGCGATGAAATGCTGGTGGTTGGAGATTTCAACCTATCCGCGGTCAGTCTGAGGTTTGGTCAGATTTTGCCAAGTTTTCAAACGGTGCCAGTGGCGAGTTGGCCTAATTGGGCTCAAGAGGTTGCGACCCCCGATTTTTCAATGATTGCGATTGATCACTTATGGTTAAAGTCATCCTTGGAAGGAAGGCGGATATGTGAACGACGAAGTATCAATCATCCAAACGGCTCTGACCATAAAATGGTGATCACTAAGATTGGGTTTCTTTAATGGCGCTAGCCGGACGAAACAGATTCAACTGTTACTATGGTTGAACTTGCAGTAGGCAGTCTGTAGAATCGCCGCTCCTTAACACTCTATCCGTTTGAGGGTTTATGAACAGTGCACAAGTTGCGGCGTCATATTCTAAAGCGATTGTTTCACCTATGCGTGAAGTGATGATGCGAGAATTTTTGGCGTTAGCAAAAATGGCGTCGGCAATTGCCTTACCATTTTTGCTGTTGTCTCTGGTTTGGATTTAACTCAGAGCAATACGACACAAGGATGTGTGCTTTCTAGCCTTCCTGACATCATCCTCTTTCTGCACCTGTCATCCTTACTCTGGCTTTAACGCCATGACTTTATCGATATCCTCTGCGCTATGGCGTTCGAGCACCTGTTCCCACTCTTCACCAAATGGTCGGTTCACAATACGTCCTCGCTGTACGGCTTGACGAGACTCAATCTGTTTTGCCCAACGGACCACATGGGTGTAGCTCTTTACCTGTAAGAACTCAGCTGCGTTATACAATTTGCCTAGTACTAGGTTTCCATACCATGGCCAGATCGCCATATCCGCAATCGTGTACTCTTCACCAGCGACAAAGGTGTTGTTTGCCAACTGCTTGTCCAGTACGTCTAACTGACGTTTGGCTTCCATCGCAAAGCGGTTAATCGGGTATTCTTGCTTCTCATCGGCATACGCGTAGAAGTGGCCAAAGCCTCCACCCAAGAATGGTGCGGAACCTTGAGCCCAGAACAACCAGTTGAAGGTTTGGGTACGGGCAGGCCCACTTTGTGGTAAGAACTTACCAAATTTTTCTGCTAAGTGAACCAAAATTGACGCCGATTCAAACACGTTCTCAGGTGTTTCGCCTGAATTGTCGACCAACGCAGGTATCTTAGAGTTCGGGTTTACGGCAACGAATCCTGAAGAGAACTGATCGGAATCCCCAATTTTAATTAGGTGCGCATCATACTCCGCCTCCTTAATACCAAGGGCGAGTAACTCTTCCAATAAAATGGTGACTTTTTGGCCATTCGGAGTGCCTAAAGAGTAGAGCTGAAGGGGATGTTCGCCAACAGGTAGATCCCTTTCAAATCGAGCCCCTGCTTCTGGGCGATTAATATTTGCCCATTGGTTGCCTGAGCTAGGTTCGTTCTTCCAAACTTTAGGTGGTACGTATTGAGTTGTCATTGTCGTTCCTTATTCGGATTGCGTTCAATACTATTATTGGGTCACTTTGGGCGATAAAAACCCTAAGTAACAAACTGCCTATAGAACGCTTAGTTATTGAAAATTGGTAAAGGGTATAAGGGCGAGGTGCCGTGTTCGACAAGATGGTCGGCGAAGAAGTAGCGAGTAAACCAATGATGAAAAATGCTTACTCGCTGTCGAGATTACTGCTGTTTTAAATTGGCTAGGGCATCATGCAATGATGGCAGGATCTGGTGGCCAAGGGCGATCACATCCTCACTAGGTTCAAGCAGATCTGGGATTTGATAGGTATTCATTCGCGCTGCCACTGCACTACGTACACCATTGTTTGAGTCTTCAAACGCGAGACACTTAGTCGGGTCTACTCCCAAACGGGTTGCGGCGAGTAGGTAAATCTCTGGATCAGGTTTGCCATGTGACACTTCACAACCACAAGTCAGGCTATCAAAATACTTATCGAGACCTGCCAGTTTAAGCTTAAAAGTGGCGACATCCTTATGTGTTGAAGTGGCGACAGCCGTTGGAATCTTGTGGCTTTTTAGCCACTCCAGTAGCTCTATAACGCCATCTTTGACAGGTATTGCCTGATGCTTGACGATAGCGTTGTAGTTGACTCGCCACTCATCGTGTACGGTTTGGTAGTGCTCCCCATAAGCGTGACGAAAGATCTTCTCAATCGTTGCAGAGTTACAACCAATAATCGATCGGTAAACCTCTTCATGGAAAGGTTGATGCGTTGTGGCGCAGGCCTGTTTGAAGACGCGCATACAGACACGTTCAGTGTCGAGTAGAAGGCCATCCATATCGAAGATAGCGGCTTGATAATTCATGTGACAACTTATTAAACATGGAAGTAACTGCGTTGATTCTGGCACAATTAGCCAAGTGAGTAAAAGAGCATATCAATGATATCTCGACAATTTTAATCGTCTTCGCTGGGGCGATTTGTTTTGTAAATGGCTAGAGGTGGTTGGTTAATCTGCCCTTATCGGTGACAAACAATGCTAAGTTTGCGTACTTTTCGAATGTGAACAACAGTTCGTTTGAGAAGTTAATTTGTCCGCCATTATTTAGTACACTGGCAACACAACAATCTATAACAGAGAGATAGAGTCATGAGCAATAAAGTCGCCTTCATCGGATTAGGAGTGATGGGCTATCCAATGGCGGGTTATCTTAGCAAAGCGGGAAACGAGACTAAGGTGTATAACCGCACACCGGCTAAGGCAGAGCGTTGGGCTCAAGAGTATCAAGGAACAGCGTGTGCAACACCGAGAGAAGCCGCGCAAGATTGCGATGTGGTTTTTGTCTGTGTTGGTAACGATGATGACGTGCGCAGCGTTGTTTACGGTGAAGATGGTGTCTTGGCAGGACTAAAACCAGGAGCAGTATTGGTTGACCATACGACGACGTCGGCAGAGTTGGCGATTGAGTTGGCAGATGCGGCGAATGAGAATGGAAATGCCTTTATTGACGCCCCTGTTTCTGGTGGACAAGCAGGCGCAGAAAATGGCGTGTTGACCATCATGTGCGGTGGTGATCAGAGTGTATTCGATGCCGTATCTCCCGTGATGGATGCCTATGCGAAACAAGTCAGCTTGTTTGGTGAAAACGGGCAGGGTCAACGCTGTAAGATGGTTAACCAGATTTGTGTGGGTGCGGTATTGCAAGGCCTCAGCGAAGCCATTTTGCTTGCGCAGAAAACGGGTCTTGATGTTGAAAAAGTCGTTGATACTTTAAAGCATGGTGCCGCAGGATCATGGCAAATGGAGAATCGCGCGGTCACTATGGCTAACGATCAGTTTGATTTCGGCTTCGCCATCGATTGGATGCGTAAAGATCTTGGATTCTGTCTTAAAGAAGCAAAACGAGTTGGTATCGAGTTGCCTCTGACTAAAGATATTGACCAACGATACGCTCAACTGCAAAAAGATGGCTATGGCCGTATGGATACCTCTGTATTGATTAAAGCGCTAGGCAAAAATCAGTAAAAAATAAACAGCTCTTTGGTGTCAAACAGTCTAAAAAAATCGAAGCTTTTCATGGTTCACCCCTCATTGTTCCTACAGAGCTAAGCCAATAAAGAGGTGCTATATGCACCTCTTTTCCTATTTGGTTTCATCAATAAATTTAGTGTAGGTTTTGCAGGATTGCCAAATTTTATCTTCAGGAAATAGCGCGGATTGGAAAAGACAGTTGAGGACGGTTGGTTTGGATTCGAAACAGCAAAGAGGGCTCACCACAGTGAGCCCTCTTTGGCATGATGTTTTAGTGTTCGATCACTACGTTTAGATCAAAGGGCAGCGTTGGTTTGAACAACGAGTTTACCGAAGTTTTTTCCTTCCAGCAGGCCGATAAAGGCTTGTGGTGCGTTTTCTAGACCTTCAACCAGATGCTCTCGGTAGTGAATTTTGCCTTCAGCTAGCCATTGCCCCATGTCTGCTGCAAATTCGCCATAGCGGTGAGCGTAGTCGTCAAAAATGATAAAGCCTTGCATTTTAATGCGTTTGATCAGCAGTTGAGCCATTAGCATTGACATGCGGTCCGGCCCAGCAGGCAATTCAGTCGCGTTGTACTGAGAAATTAATCCACATAGAGGAACACGAGCGCTGGTATTTAGTAGAGGCATTACTGCATCAAAAACTGTGCCGCCAACGTTCTCGAAATAGATATCAATACCCTTATCACACACCTTTGCTAGCTGCTCGGCGAAATCGTCGGCCTTATGATCAATACATTCATCAAAGCCTAACTGTTCTTTTGCGTAACGGCATTTTTCTTCACCACCAGCGACACCGATAACTCGACAGCCCTTTAACTTACCAATCTGGCCAACCATAGAGCCCACTGCGCCAGTCGCAGCCGCAACGACTAGAGTTTCTCCCGCTTTAGGCTGACCAATGTCTAGCAGCCCCATGTAAGCGGTGAAGCCTGGCATGCCCATAACGCCTAACGCATAAGATGGATGAGAAGGTGCTTTACCCATCTTAATGAGACCTTCTCCATTTGAAATGCCGTAGTCCTGCCAACCGGTAAAGGCGAGAACCCATTCACCGACTTCAAAGTCAGGGTGGTTGGATTGCTCTACCTGACAAACGCTACCGCCAACCATCACTTCACCCAAAGCGACAGGATCGGCGTAAGATTTAGCATCGCTCATACGTCCACGCATGTAGGGATCAAGAGAAAGGTAAACACTGCGAAGTAGCATTTCTCCTTGGGCGGGTGTTGGTTTATCGACATTCTCAAGACGGAAGTTACTGTCGACCGGAGCACCTACCGGTCTTGAAGCGAGGACAATGCGGCGATTCGTTGAATTAGTCATGGGTAGTTCCTTATTATTAGACCAGTCGTCTAGTTGGTGTTTCAAAAAATCCCGTCGTGTAAAGTGGCGGGTATTATTAGTTGTTTAAAAGTTGTTGAGTCGCAATGTAGCAAGATTCCAGATTGCGGCCGTCTTGATGCAATTTGTTCAATAAACTTGCCCCAAGCCATTGCTGATAGAGCTGACGTGCCATTTGATCCGCATCACGACAGTGAATTGAGCCATCTTCAATACCAGATTGAATGCATTTGGCCAGCAACTGAACTATCTTTTCTGCACCGGACGCCAATTTCGACCTCATAGGCTCTGATAAATCCGCTACTTCAGCACTTAGCTTTACCACCAAACACTTATTGGCGTTACACATCCCGTTGTCGATATCTAACCAGCGCGAAAAATAATCTAGCAGGCGTTCGCGGCCTGTTGTCTTGTCATTCGACAATAAGTCACCGACTCGTGTCAGATAAGTTTTGAAATACTCTTCAATAAGCGCTTCTCCAAACTGTTCTTTTGATTTGAAGTAGTGATAGAAAGAACCTTTAGGTACATCTGCACTTTTAAGCAATTCAGATAGGCCAACCGCAGTAAAGCCTTTAGCCACGACCAATTGGTAGCCGACTTCGAGTATGTGTTGACGAGTGTCTTGGGTTTTAGCGTTCATGGCGCTACTATAATTTAAATTAGACCAGTCGTCTAGTTTTTGTTTTTCGCGACATGACCATGGACTCGCTAAGAGAATGATCGAACGAACAGGCGGAACCTAGATTAACTTAATGAGAAGACACAGGCTACCGTTGGTAGCCTGCGTTAAGCCACTTAAACGAGCTCGTAACTGATTTCGAAAAGGGTGTCTGTATTAGGGTAAATCTCCCTAATCAGTGCTTTGAGTTTTGGTAGTTCAATCGACTCCTGCTCGGCATGGAACTCGTTGATATCATCAAAGTGGAGGGGGTTAACCGACAGTATCTTAATGTTGCAGACTTTTTGGTCAGTTTCTAAGGTGTACACCTCCACTTCCGTTCCTGGAACATAATGGGACTCAGACTCATCACGGATGGTAATGGTCTTTTTTCCCGCCGTGATCAACGGAGTCAGAAACTCAAAAAAGGTAATTTTAGTTGGTGCGTTCATCAATTATCCTTTTGTTGGCGTTTGTGTTTTGGCACATAGTTTAAGATAGAAATCGGCACTGGCTTACGAGGCTCAAAACCTTCAATTTCACGGCGCTCAATCAAGTGACCTAAACGAGATTCGATCATGCAAAGGTTCTTGAAGTTATCTTTCGAGACAAATGAAATCGCTTCGCCTTGCGCATCCGCACGACCTGTACGACCAATGCGATGAACATACTCGTCTGCTGGGAATGGCAGGTCATAGTTAATGACTCTCGATAGCCCTTCAATATCAATACCGCGAGCGCCGACGCCTGTCGCAATCATGTATTTAATTTTGCCTGCTTTGAAGTCAGCGAGTAGTTGTGAACGCACCGCCTGACTTCGGCCACTGTGAAACGCTTCAGCAATGATGCCGCGCTTTTCAAGCTGCGACGCCAGCTTGGCTGCGCCATGTTTAGTTTCGATAAAAATCAGCGCCTGATCCCAGTCATTCTCATTGATCAGATGACTCAGCAGCGCTGATTTTCTGTCTTTGTCTACCGTTATCAGCCATTGCTCAATGTTTTTCTTTGATGCTTGGTTGGCCGCAATAGAGATTTCATACGGGTCATGAACCGCGGTTTTAGCCAGATCGCGCACCTTGTTTGACAGGGTCGCCGAAAACAGAAGATGCTGAATATCGGTAGGCAAACGATCGAGAATCTTGTTGAGGTCTTCAATGAAGCCCATGTCGAGCATTCGGTCTGCTTCATCGAGTACCAGCACTTCGACTTCATCGAAATGCACTGCGCGTTTGCCATACATATCAATTAGGCGGCCTGGTGTTGCAACCAGAATATCGACACCATCGATTAATGCTTGTTTCTGGCTACTCTCATCGACGCCACCGTACATAGCGAGAGAGGTGAGAGACAGATTCTTACTATAATCTTGTACCTTTTGCTCAACTTGCATTGCAAGCTCACGGGTAGGAGCAAGGATGAGAGCGCGAATGCGTTTCTTACGCTGGGTTTGCCCTTGACTGAGCTTTTGTAAAATTGGCAGAACAAAGCTGGCGGTTTTACCGGTTCCCGTCTGTGCCGCAGCGATAAGGTCATCACCACGTAAGATCACTGGAATCGCTTGTTGTTGAATTGTAGTTGGCTTGCTGTAGCCAAGTTGAGAAATCACGTCGGTGATCGGTTGGCTCAGGCCAAGTTTGGAGAATGGCATGGTTACACTCAGGTTTTTTATCGTAGTGGGCGTTTACCCCATAATTGACGCTGAGTGTAGCATGAAGTGAGTTATTTTGATTAGCTTTGTTTCTCTCGCTTTACCGCTTCTAAGCAAGGATTTCAGTGGTTATCTCTGTTTTGACTGAATTCGCGATGAAGCAGTGTTGATGAGCAAGGTGATGGAGTTTTTGCAACTGCTCAAACGTTGGTTGCTTGTCTCCAACGAAAATGATGTTGGGCCGCAGAATCACTTGTGTCACGGAGCTTCTTCCTTGAGAGTCTTCTTCCATATAACCAACAGCGTGATCGATGTACTGATCGATCACGTAGCGCTGTTTGGCGGCTATGCCAAGGAAAGTTAGCATGTGACAGCTGGAGATCGCAGCGATATACGCCTCTTCAGGATCAACATTTTCCGCCACTGAAAAGGGTAGGGGGACAACATGTGGTGAAGACGAGGCGGGAACAACGACTCCGCCATCAAACTCCCAAGTGTGGCCACGGCTGTATTGATTGTCGTTAAAGGGCTCTTGCTCGCCACGTTGCCATTTAACCGTAGCAGTGTAATCAGACATATTTGAACATTCCTTGTAGGCTGGCTTTAAGACATTGTCTTACACTGATTAGGTTGAGGTCTGAACCCTTAGATAACAAAAGCCTGACTAGACTCACAGCATTGACGGTTTCTAGTCCGCGCAGTGAGTCCTGTCTGCGAGCTAAAACTCGGCCGGTGCTGAAAAGGTTAGTCTCTCTTTGCTATAAGGGTGGTCAAACACCAACCGCTCTGCGTGTAGATGTAAGCGATCTGCTTTCTCACCATACAATCCATCACCGACCATAGGCAGGTTTAGTCCGAGATGGTGTGCACAGTGAACCCTAAGTTGGTGCGTGCGTCCAGTTTTCGGATAGAGGTAGAGCTTGCTTCGTCCGTCAGTGGTGTTCATTTTTTCCCAGTAAGTTTCAGCGGGTTTGCCATGCTCAAAACAGACCAATTGGCGAGGGCGGTCAACGGGATCTCCTCGCATTGGTAGAGTAATCTGGCCGCTCTCTTGGTCAACACTACCCTCGAGCAAAGCGACATAGCGCTTGTGTACGCTGCGGGAGATAAACTGTTTCTGGAGGCTTTTGTTGGCGCGTTTAGTGAGTGCAAAAACCAGCAATCCCGATGTGGCCATATCCAATCGATGGATGACAAATGGTCCTTCTGCGTCGGGATAACGCATTTGTAAGCGTGTATAGGCAGAGTCTGAGATGGTCTTGCCTGGCACTGATAGTAGGCCCGAAGGTTTGTTTACGACGACTAATGCTTCGTCTTCGTATAAGATTTCCAACTCTTTGTCTTGTGCCCAGCTCTCTTCCAGTGGGTTGTCGTCAACCAGCAAGCCTTGCAACATGTGGCCTAATATTGGCTGGCACTTGCTATTGCATGATGGATAGAACTTTGCGTGCTGTCGAATTTCCGATTTTGGAGAGACTCCCCACCAGAATTCCGCCAGCGCTAATGGTTTAAAGTTGTGCTTAAAGGCGTAATGTAACAACTTTGGTGCCGCACATTCGCCTGCTCCTGCGGGAGGAGTCGGGCTCGTCGTCGGTGCAAAGATCGCAGATAGAGACTGTTGTTGTCCATGTGCATTAAGAAAACGGTATTGATTGAACAGTTTATTTTGCAGGGTATTGGACAACTGTTTTCTCTGTTGCTTGAGCTGTTCTAGTGACGTCTGCAAGACATCAAGCTCTGCTGTGATCGCCGCGATTCTTTCTTCCCACTCTAACTTGAGGTATTTGAGTTTGTTTTTTTCAGCGACACTCTCTTTGCCTAACTCTACTAACAGCGCATCGAGCTCCGCTTTACTTAATGTTTGTTCGCCGCGTTCGCGTTGCATTTTACGTGCTGCTCGGCCAGCAATAATGGCTTGACGCTGCTGATGTTCTTCGCTCTGATAGTCTTGCTGCAATTGACTTAACGTCTGTTTAAGCTCTGTAAGGCGGGGGTTGGATTGCTGCTGGGTAACCACACTATTGATCTCAGTTATATTAGCCAGATCTGAACGAAAGAAACTTTCCTCTGCCAGCATATCAAACACCGGTGGTACAAAGCCTGGTAGTAGGTTTTGGTCTGCGATCTTGCCAGAAAAAGCAGAGAGATAACCAATTTCACCTTGAGGAGACTTAACCAGTAGAACGCCAAACATTTTACCTGTTCCTGCTGCATCACCGTCGATGCTAAAGTTGTGTTGCCATTGCTTCTGGGTCGTCAAGTGTTGTTGCAGTTGCTCAGCCGCTAACACGCACAATGGGTGCGGTTGATAATAAAACGGAAAGGTAAATTTCTCTGGTAGTGAATAATGTGCGATATCAGTGGAGAAACGGGTAAATAGATCTTGAGGGTGGTGCATTAGGGTATTCACTACAGGTAAAAACAACTGGCGTGATTTTACCTGTTTGTGTCTGGAATGCTAGCGCAGTGAGAGGCTAGCGGATGTAATTGATATTCGCACTGACGTACCAATGTTGCACTGTACCGTCGGGTCTTTCGATCCAAACGTCATTATCAAGGAACTTAACTCGACCATTGATCGAGAGCGATAATTTGTTGTCATCAACCTTAGTCACAGTAATAAATGGGTCAGATGTGATCAAAAAAGGTTCTGAGTCTGAGATGATGGCTGATTGATCGATGAGGAAGAAGTGGTTCAACTTACCTGCTTGAGGATCGGTTGATATCGCTTTGTGACCGACCAATTTGTAGCCACCACCAATTGATTGATTAAGGATTTCGTTGCCGAGACGAACATGGGTAGGAATGAACACCCCAGTGAGTTTGTCGCGGTGGCGGAGACACACTCATTTACGGCGGCGGCAAACAAACTGGCGACTTCAGTTGCGCAGGTCAGCCGTCGCATTTCTACTCTAGAGGAACGTTTGGCCGTTAAGCTATTTAACAGGACGACTCGCAAAGTCACCCTCACCGAAGCTGGACATGTTTACTTCCAGCAATGCAAGCATTTTGTTGAGGGGTTAGAATTGGCTGAACTGGCGGTCACTCAGATGCAGTCAACGCCGAAGGGATTATTAAAAGTGACCGCCCCAGTCACCTTCGGTGAGCAAAATTTAGCGCCTTTGTTGCATCAGTTTCTGGAACAGTACCCACAGGTCGATCTGGAGCTTATGTTGACCAACCAGAAGCTGGATCTTATTGAGATGGGCTTTGATGTGGCGATTCGCCTTGGTCGTTTACAAGATTCGAGTTTGATCGCAAAACGTCTCTCAAGTCGGCAGTTATACGTTTGTGCTAGCCCGAGCTACCTAGACAGGTATGGAGAGCCTTATACATTATCTGAGTTAGCTCGCCATCAGTGCCTTGTGGGGTCAGTCGACTACTGGCGCTTTAGGGATGCAAAGAGCGAAAAATCAATACGCGTTACAGGCCGAATTCACTGCAATTCAGCCCAGCTAGATCATCGGCAGGGTTGAGGCGACGAGCAGTGTAGCCATCGCGATATTAAAACTTCGAATACGAAGTGTACTGGTTAGCCAACGTTGTAGCTCACGTCCCGCCAGTATCCAAAAAGTACCAGAGGGAAAGTTCACGATTAAAAAGGTACTTGATATGATCATTAGCTCAAACCAACTTCCACCATTGCTATACAAGGTGACGGAACTGAGAGCCATTGACCAGCCTTTGGGGTTGACCCACTGAAAGCTTGCTGCGGCAAGAAAGCTCATTGGTCTAAAGTCATCAACTGTTGAGGCTCTACCACTTAACGCAATCTTAAGCGCCAAATAAGCCAGATAGGCCAAGCTGACGTATTTTAGTACGACATGCGCTGTTGGATAAGCTTCAAATACCTTGGTCAAGCCTAGGCCAACAAGCAATACCATAAACGCAAAGCCAACTGCTATCCCACACATGTGCGGAAGCGTGCGCATATAACCCACATTGGCTCCAGAAGTCATCAACATGATGTTATTGGGGCCTGGAGTAAAGGTCGAGACAAAAGCAAATAAAATGAGAGCACTAAGTTGTTCAAATTCCATGAGAGTTCCTAATTGCAAAGTGATCGCAACAAAGTTGCGTGATGAGCTTCTCTTGACCGGTCAATGGCTATATTAGGTGGAAAAGTGAGCAATTTTGTGTTTTTATTCGAATCTAATTGGTTATTTTCACAATAAAGAGATGAAATGGATCGTTTTGACGAAAGGATATTGCACGAGCTCAAGTTAGACGGAAGAATCTCCAATGTTGAACTCGCTGAGCGTATTGGTTTATCGCCATCAGCGACGCTGCGACGGGTCCAGGAGTTGGAGAAGCAGCGAGTCATCAAAGGTTACCGTGTGATTCTGGATAACAGCCGCCTTGGTATCGGATTTATTGCTTATGTTTCAATCGGCTTAGCCAGCCACAGAAAACAGGCTCAGCAAGAGTTTGAACAGCATGTGCGTTTTGTCGATGAAGTGGTGGAATGCCACAACATTACGGGGGCAAACGAGTATTTACTCCGTGTAGAAACCAAGGATTTACCAAGTTATAAAAAGTTTCACGCCGATGTATTAGGTGAGTGTAGGCACGTTCAGTCGATTACCACCATGGTAGTGATGGACTCGCCTAAAGACAAACGTTAGCAATCAGTTTCATCTCGATAGGGCAGGTCTTCTTTGGCATGCCCTGTCACATTACTTCCATTATTTCGCCACTTAACCGTCATGGTTCAGCCATCAAAGCGTCACGCTGGCACATTAATTTATCTCGCATTAACCCATTCGAGCATCAAGCTCATTGAAAACTAAAAGGTAACGTAAGATGAAATTAGCAGTGGCAGCGTCTGCAGTATGTGCAGCATTGGTATCAGGATCTTCATTGGCAGCGACCGTGTACAAGGCAGAGGGTACCGAATTTCAAGTCGGTGGCCGTGTTGAGTTTAGAGGTGACTTTATCGGTACCTCAAAGGGGGCTGAAATTCAGGGCACGATGGATGACAGTACCCGTGCTCGTCTGAATTTAAAAGGGAAGTCTGAAATAGCCCAAGGCATGACAGCATTTGGCGTGTACGAAGCAGAGCAAGACACAGGTAAAGACGAATTTGAAAACCGCTATATGTACGCAGGAGTCGATTTTGATGGTCATGCCTTATCGTTCGGTCGTCAAGATATGGCGTCTGTCATTGTCTCTGATCTAACGGACATCACGGAATTCTCTGGGATCCAGCAAGTCAATAATTCATCAAGCGACAAGCAGGACAGTGTGGTTGCGTATCGCGGAGCATTTGAATCTTTCAAACTACAGGCGACCTACCAAGCCAATAGTGAAGAAGACACTGATGGCTATGGTATTTCCGGGATCTATTCTGCGCCGTTTGGGTTGGATATTGGTTTGGCATTTTCGGCCGCAGATCTAGGTAAAGGGCTAGGCAGCCAATCACAAGTACTTGGTGGTCTCGGTTATACGCTCGACAATCTTTATCTTGGTGCCACTTACTCTATTGGTGATCTTGATGATAAAGCGACAGGGACGGACGACAAAGAGTTCACCGCCTTAGAAGTGGTGGCTCAATACAAGTTTACCAAGCAGCTTTCCGCTGCGTTGCTTTATACCAATCAGGAGAACAAGCAAGCAAATGGCAGTAAATATGATGATACTGATGGTGTAGAGCTGGTCGGTTATTACAAATTCAACAGTAATTTCCGTACCTATGTTTCTTACTACTCTAATGGCGTAACGTCGACGGATACGAACGCCGACGGATTCAAGGATACGGGTGAAGATACCTTACGCCTTGGTGTTCGCTACGATTTTTAATCGCAGAATTGCCTGAAGATTCTGTGGTAATGGCCAAGCTCAGCTTGGCCTTTTTTGGCTAAGTATCCTAGTTTAATACAACTTTTAAAGTCATCTGAATGCATATGCTCTATAGTCGGTTTGCATATAGTGGCGTCTGAACCTAGAGTATTGGTCAGGACATACTGCTGCCGAAAAAGCACCTCACTCCAGTCAGACACTATTACTTGAAATGCTTTAAGTCCCTTTTTAGCCAACGCGAGCTTATAACAAACAGGGGCGAGCTTAGACTGACAAAGAGTGAATTATGCAGCCATCATTAAATAATTTTTCGATCCGAACTCAGGTTTTGTTACCTGTTCTTTTTACCGCCCTAGCACTGATTATTGCGTTATTTGTCACCAAGAGAAGCATTCTAGCGGAAGAAGCCGTGGTCAATGAAATCATCGAATCACTGATGTTTTATACCGAAACGTTGGACGAGCTTGACGAAGAGGTATACACACTCAGACTCAGTGTGTTAAACGCTATCTATGGTAGTGAAGATCGCAGCGATTTCCCTATCAAATTGGATCATGGAAGGTCCGCTATTGAGGCAAAACTAACCCTGATTGATCAACGGGGAACATTTATCGATCAGGTGAAACTGGTTCGCGATGCGCTGAAAAACTATATTGCGCAGTCTGAGCGAGTGGTGGAATTTACTAACGCGAAAGAGTTAGGGCAGGTGAGTAGAGAGGAGTATAACGACTTTCTTCGCAATTATCGTCAAGCAGGTGATGAGATGGTGATTGTGGCTGATCAGCTTTCCCAACAAATTGCGATCTTCGCAAATGAGTTTGTCGAGATGAGAGCGGCGCAGAATGTAAAAGTAAAACGACTGACGTTTATTTTGGTGCCTTCGGTATTCGGCTTATCGCTTTATGTCGCATGGGTTCTGTCTGGCATGATCGTTCGCCCAATACTCAACCTGCAAAATGTCATGCGCCAGTTAGCACAAGGTGACTTAACAGTTCGAGCTGACGCAAAGGGTAAAAACGAAATCTCAAAGCTAATCAATGACGTTAATCTAACGGCGAAGCAATTCCATTCGATCGTCGGTACCTTAACGAACATTAGTGACGAAGTTGCCAGTGCCTCGACAGTATTGGCTAAGGTTATGACCCAATCAGAATCCAATGCAGAGCAAGAACTGGCAGAAATCGAACAAATTGTTTCTGCTGTCAAAGAGCTATCAAGTGCTGCCGACAATGTCAGTGCTAATGCTCAGCAGGCTGGTCTAACGGCCCAAGAAGCCGATACGTTGGCAAAGTCTGGGCAACAAGTATTTGAGCTGAGTCATGCGGAAGGTGTGAAAATGGGCAAAGTACTCAATGACGCAGCGAACGTTATCATGACTCTGAAGTCTCAATCTGAGCGCGTCAATGACGTGATTGAAGTGATTCGCGGTGTCTCCGAGCAGACCAACTTACTGGCGTTGAATGCAGCGATAGAAGCGGCGCGAGCAGGAGAAACTGGGCGTGGTTTTGCTGTTGTCGCAGATGAAGTACGAAAATTGGCGGCGACAACACAAGACTCCACGGTAGAGATTCAAACCATCATTGAAGAACTACAGAAACAGTCGAATCTTGCCAATGAAAGCATGCAAAAAAGCTTGGATATGCTAGACAAAAGTAGCCAACTTACTAATCAGGCTAACGGTGCATTGCATGGTATTACGCAAACCATCACCAGTATTAATGCCGTCAATGCGCAGGTGGCAACAGCGGCGGAACAACAGTCTCACGTTACCCAAGAAATCAACGGCAACATGGCGAATATGTCCCAGTTGGTGAATCAAAACGTGTTAGGGATTTCTCAAAGCGCCACCGCAAGTGAAGCGCTTTCTGATCTCGCAGAGAAACAAAAACAACATTTGTCGTTCTTCAAGCTGTAGTTTTTGGGCTTTCTAAGTAAATAATCACGTATTTTTTTACTCAAGAGGCGAAAAATCGTTGAGCTCTACACCACTGTTTTTAACCAAAACGAGACATCGAGTCGAACATTTAGTTTAAAGGTTGGTTTAATTGCCTACGTAAAGGATTGCGTAAACGTTTGTGTGGCTGTTGTTAAGTGTTTGTTTTGAAAAGATAATTGGTGTTTTAGGCGTGAGTTGCAGTCGGCTAGGTATGCAACTTAACCGGACTGTAGCATAAAAAATTTGAAAATATCAGTCTTGCGAGAAATAAATCGCGACCTATAATGCTGAAAACCGGAGCGTCTGCCAACGCTCCGGTTTTTTTGTGTCCGAAACTCAGTAAAACGTCTGCCAACGTTTACCGAAAACGCACGACACGTAAATTTGCTTACAGGAAAATTTATCATGCGTATCGAACAAGAACTTAAGTTAGGCTTTAAAGATGTACTATTCCGCCCGAAGCGTTCTACTCTTAAAAGTCGTTCTCAAGTTGAGTTAACCCGCGAGTTTACATTCAAGCATAGTGGTCGTCAATGGTCTGGTACTCCAGTCATTGCTGCCAATATGGACTCGGTAGGTAGCTTCGAAATGGCAAAGGCGCTCGCTGAACACGGTGTTATGACAGCTGTTCATAAACACTACTCAGTAGAACAGTGGGCTGAGTTTGTAGAATCTGCGGACCAAAAAACATTAAACAATGTGTTTGTTTCTACTGGTACTTCTGATGCTGATTTCGAAAAAACCAAAGAGATCATGGCACTTTCAGAAGAACTTATCTTCATCTGTATCGACATCGCAAATGGTTACTCAGAGCATTTAGTTGAGTACGTAGAAAGAGTACGTGCGGCATTCCCAAACAAAGTGATCTCTGCTGGTAACGTTGTGACAGGTGATATGTGTGAAGAGTTGATTCTTGCTGGCGCGGACATTGTGAAAGTGGGTATCGGCCCTGGTTCAGTATGTACAACACGCGTGAAAACGGGTGTTGGCTACCCACAACTTTCAGCAATCATTGAGTGTGGTGATGCGGCGCACGGCCTTGGCGGTATGATCATCGGTGACGGTGGCTGTTCATGTGCGGGTGATGTGGCGAAAGCATTCGGCGGCGGCGCAGACTTCGTTATGTTAGGCGGTATGCTTGCAGGTCATGAAGAGTCAGGCGGCGAAATCATCGAGAAAGATGGCGAAACCTTCATGAAATTCTACGGCATGTCCTCTCAGTCAGCCATGGACAAGCACTCAGGTGGTGTGGCTAAGTACCGCGCAGCTGAAGGAAAAACCGTACTATTGCCATACCGTGGTAGCGTTCACGGCACTATCTCAGACATCCTTGGCGGTGTACGTTCAACGTGTACCTACGTAGGCGCAGCAAAGCTTAAAGAGCTAACCAAGCGTACCACGTTCATCCGCGTACAAGAGCAAGAGAACAACGTATTCGGTAAAGAGAAGTAAGCCAATACTTCGAAAAAGACGAATAATCGAGAGCCGCTAATTGCGGCTCTTTTTTTGTCTGTAAATCGTGAAATGGCGACAAAGTGGCGACACTTGGCTTTGTTGCAGAAATCGAATGAACTAAATCAGAATCTTACGATTATACTTGAATCATATTTCTGACTCACATGATATCTATTGATCTTTATTCATATTCTTAAAACACCTCATTGCATAATAAGAAATATGAAATTAACGTCTTATCTACTATAAATATCGTGGTGGACTTGTGAAATGGCTAAAGCAGTTAAAGTGGGGGATCAAGGAACTGAGCATGATGGCTTTCCTCCAACACGTGTAATCGCAGGATCTCCTACAGTCAATTTTGATGGTTCTCCAGCAGCTAGAGTTGGAGATCCTTTAGAGCCACACGATAGTCAATATTGGGGACGCCCCTTCAACTGCTTCAGCAAAAAAACTTATTGCGGCTGCTGAAGAACTATACGATATCAATCTTTTGGTTAAGGAATCCTCGGGCTCAGTATGTTCCGAAATGGAGTTAATTTGTGTATTCAGTGATGGCACAGAAGATTTCCTGATACCCATAGTATTTCCTGATTACGAAATTCTTGTTGCAAGCGAACAGACATTTGATTTATTTGGGTTTGATATTACGACCCCTAAAGTGAAAGCACCGTACCTCGGGCATGCTGGGGTTATATTAATTAACGGAGAGACCGGAGTGACGAGGTATTATGAATATGGTCGTTACCCGAACAGAGCTTCCGATATTCCAGGAAATGTCAGAAAGGTATCAATTCCAAATGTGAAACTGATCAACGGATTGATTACCGAAAGCTCTCTGAAAGAAACATTGAAATCAATCTCAAAAAGCTCAGGACAAAGCGGCAGAATTTCTGGTGTGGTCTTAAGGGGAAGCTTTTTTGCAAAGGGAGATAGCTGGCTTAAAAATAAAATGAGCAGTAATAACAGTCCTAACAAACTCCCTTATGATCTAGATAGTCATAACTGTATGACATTTGTAATAGATCTCGCCGAGCACCTAGAGTTGGATCCAAGCTGGCGTCCACCTGTCGTAATTCCAAGCGCTTACATTGAACAATTTCAACTTTCTGAAGTCGATTTAAACTACGACTTCTCAACGAATACGTTAGTCGTATCGGAGTAATATGAGAATAATATTAAAGTGGTTGTTAATCTTAGGAGCAGCAACTGTATTAGCACTTCTAGTTCTTTTCTTCACCTTCTTCAAGTTCGAGGAAACAGCACCAACGCAACACCAAATGCTTGGTGAAATGTTATGGATTTCAGCACCTGATGGAGGAGTTGGTTTCAGAATACTTGAGTCAAATCATCCTGATTACAAGGTGAAGATACTGTGTGGTACTCCAGATAACGTATGTGATGAAGGCACCTTCAAATATTCAGGAAGCAAGCTTGATAAAATCAAGCCTGATGACATTGCTTCTTACTTTGGTGAGAACATTGACCTCATAAATGGTGAAACGATGGTCAAAGTTACTCAGAACGAATAATACAGAATCATACCTTGGTGGCTTGGTATTTCTAAAATCAAGCCAGCGAGGCGCTTCTATATACAGAAAGGCCAAAGAGCAATGCCACTTAATCAGGCCTTTTACTTTTCTCGTAGCTGCGTTGAAGGCTGTTTCTAATCACCTCAATGAAATGCCTCTGCTCACTAAAACTCAACTTACTTCTGCCCCATTTAATTTTAGATCTTTTACTCATTCATATCTTGTTAATCTGATTTTGACCTACTCAAACTTATCCACTTGAGTTGAGAACTTAGCGTTCCCGTTTTTAGGCGACATTTTGCAGCTTAGCATCCCTTGTCTAACTTTAACTTATTGATTTTTATTTGAACCAATATAATTAAGAGTGCATGATATAGAAGAAAAAGACGACAGTTTGTCGACTAATAAGCGTTAGGCAATTAATCGAGAACTTTAACTATGGTTGAAATACTAGAGCAAATTAAAAATAATCATCCCGATACGATCTGGATTGATGGTAAAGATGGTTCTGGAAAAAGCTACTTAGCTACACAACTTGGTGAACAGCTAGAAATTCCGGTTCTTAGTGTTGATGATTTCCTTGTTCGTCAACAAGGCTTCTATGTTTCGAGTGTGAAATTTGACCAATTACGCGACACTATTAATCAATCAAGTAAGCCAGTCATCATCGAGGGGGTCTGCTTACTAAAAGTAAGAGAAAACCTTGGTATTGAAGGCGGATTGGATATTTATGTAAAACGAATGAGTCCGATGGGTTATTGGGCTGACGCGGATGAATGCGACCTTAAGGTGGCACCCGACGAGTTTATTCAAAGCCAACTAGAGACTCTAGAGCGTGCTGCAACCATCGACTTTATGGGGATTGAAAGCAGTGGCGAGCCAATTGAATTTCCACCGTTAGCTAGAGAATTAATTGAGTACCACTATTCGTATCAACCGCACAAAAAATCCGATATTACTTATTGCCGGATCGATGAGTAAATTTCCCATACAAGGCGTTTAAGGCAGATTCCCAATGCTCGGCATTTTCAGCTTCGCTTTGGGTTTCGCGTTTAAAGCGCAAAGGTTTAGGTTTGGTGGTAGCGTTGCTCATCACCTTATGCGGGTTATAGGAGCTATGATGGATTTTGATGAGTTATTTCAGTTTTGTAGCGAAGTAAGAGAATGTATCGAACAAACACCAAAATCTGAATTTCCGTGGAATTCACCGTTGGGTCTTAGTGACTTTCCATCTGGTTGTTGTGGTGAAACTTCTCGTGTTTTAGCTACTCTGTTGTATGATAAATTTGGGGTTGTTTGCGATTATATCTTGGCCTCTGATGATGTGCTTCTTTCTCACGGATGGTTAGAGTTTGAAGGTTATACTATTGATATAACAGGAGACCAGTACAACAGTCGTGGAGACTATGCGTTAAACAAAGTGATTGTCGACAAGTATTCACAGTTTCACAGATTGTTCGAAAGTACGAAAAACCTAGGAGATGCACGCCACTCTAGTCTGAGTGATCCAGGATCTATGCCTTGTGTCTATTCAGTGCTCCGTAACAAGCTTGCGCTATAACGAACTTTTAAGACTCCAAGCTAGTTTTGCTAATATGACATCAACGAATTAGATCTGTACATCTAAATTGTTTTTGTCCAAAACCTTCCTAGCGCTGGTGTCGTTTAGAGTGCGGCTCTTTTTTGTCTGAAAACAGGAGTGATTACACCTGAGGCATTTTTGCTTCGCGCTACTTTTCAGGTTTGCCCAAAACCGCACTAGTTATTCAAGTTCAAGAGCAGCAAGTGGGTTCATTTCGATAGTTTCTGAAAGGTGGCCTTTTATTGGTTTAGGCTGCTCCCACATTTGTTAGTTTGGAGTTCATCACTATTTAAAAGACTACTGTTCCGTTAAAGGATTGAAGCTCTCTGCTCGTTGTCGCCCGACCTCGCAAATTACCTAGCTAGTGTTATGGTCATGAGCCATATACAGAACATTAAATGACAACTGCGAGAAAACAACAGATATGTATTGATGCCAAACCTTATTATCACAGCGTCTCTCGCTGTGTCAGGCGTCGCTAAGTACCGCGCAGCGGAAGGAAAAACCGTACTATTGTCATACCGTGGAAGCGTACCTCTAACTCAGTTGATAATTTAGTTGAATTAGAGGCTTTTACATAAATCCTATGGACGCTCACCTGCCGCTAGGCGACGTTCGATATCTGCCACCACTTCAGGGAAGTCAGCAATGGTGTCGATTAGGTAGTGTGGCGAGCTCTTGATCAATTTTGCACGTGCCTTTTCACGAGCAGTATCTAGTGTGGCTTGGTCGGCCGCTTGGTACTCTTCAAATGTCAGACCCGCTTCGTTACCAGAAAGCAGCAGCCCAACGGTCCACATACCTGCGTTATGACCTTCATCAATGCCCGGTGCTGCGTCATCCACTTTGATACACGCGTTAACATCGGTTACGTTCAGTTCAATCACGTTCTTCAATGCCATAAATGGTGCAGGGCGGCCTCCTTGAGGCAAATCATCCGTGGCTACCACGCAATCAGGTTTGTAGCCGTAATCCGCTGCTACTGGAATCAGTACATCCATCACTTCGCGAGGGTAACCAGAACAAGAACCTATCTTGATGCCTTTGTTTTTCAGACTGTTCACGACTTCAATTGCATTGAGAATGGGCTCGGCGTGGTCAGCGACTTTCGCTTTTTGCAGAGGCATAAATGCGGCATAGATCGCGTCGATGTCTTCGCTGGTCATTGAGCGACCAAACTTCTCATTCCAGCGCTTATCAACCGCTGGGATGCGACCCACAGCTTGGATGTGATCCCATTTGCCAAGTCCCATCGGCTCACGCGCTTCTTCAAGGTCGATATCGAAATCAAAGCCTTGCTTGAATGCTTCCACAAAGATGCTGGTTGGCGCAAAAGAGCCGAAGTTGACGATAGTGCCTGCCCAGTCAAAGATCACAGCTTGAATTGGTGACTTGTTCATGTTTAATCCTTTTTCTTGTTTGCCAGAGCGCTTACCTACACGTTGGAACTACGCTCTGGATAAATTGGTGTTTGTTGAAGTTAGAAGTAGTTAAAGTCTTTACACACTTTGGCGATGGCTTCTTCGAAGATTACCAACGCTTCTGTCAGTTGCTCGCGCGTTATGATCAGCGGGGGGCTGAGTTGAATCACATTGCCTTGCGATACCTTAAAGCTGACGCCATTGTTGAGGCATTGGTACAGCACAGCTTCCGCTTCGTCATACGCGCGCGCTTGGCTTTCGTGGTCGGTGACCAGCATTATGCTGCTATTTCCTGCGGTAATGGCATTTGGTGCAGACCGTTGGGTACAGAAAAAGCAAAAGAGCTTATTCGACACACGTTCAGTGCCTTTACGGTTGGAGCCCATTCTTTAACTCGCTAACGCTGGCAGGTTGGACGGCAGTTATTGGTACTGCCATCATCTTTGTCGGTGCTTACTGCATTGAGAAAGGGCGTGCGTTTGGTCCAATTCGTCAAGTGATGCAAATGCTCAGCGTGGTACCAATGGCGGTTCCGGGTATGGTACTTGGCTTGGGTTACATCTTTTACTTTAACGATGCGAACAATCCTCTCAACGTGCTTTATGGCACCATGGCATTCTTGGTGATTAACACGGTAGTGCATTACTACACAGTAGGTCACATGACTGCACTGACAGAGTTAAAGCAGCTGCCATCGGAGATTGAAGCCACAGCAGCATCGGTGAAGCTTCCTCAATACAAGTTGTTCTTTAAAGTGACATTACCGGTGTGTTTACCTGCGATTTTGGACATTGCGACTTACTTGTTTGTTAATGCATTGACCACCACTTCTGCGGTAGTATTCCTTTACTCAACCGATACGATTCCAGCTTCGGTCTCGATTCTGAATATGGATGATGCAGGTCAAACTGGCGCAGCAGCGGCAATGGCTGTGATGATCATGATTGCTGCCGCAATTGCGAAGATTGTTCAGATGACGTTGGGTAAATTGTTAGAGAATCGCACACAAGCTTGGCGCAAAAGATAAGGACACTTCGTGCAATACTTAAAAATTAAAGATTCGATTGTTGAACAGATTGAAGCGGGCATGCTATCGCCGCGTCAAAAACTGCCAGCAGAGCGTAAGTTGGCAGAGTCGTTCGATACTACACGCGTCACTCTGCGTGAAGCGTTATCACTGCTAGAAGCGGAAGGTCGAATCTATCGCGAAGATCGCCGAGGTTGGTTTATCTCACCTGAGCCTTTGCGTTACGACCCAACCCAAACGCTAAACTTCCCGAACATGGCGAAAGCGCAAAATCGTGTGCCAAAAACGGAGTTGATCGCAGCAAAAGGAACGTTAGCAAACAAACAAGCCGCGCGCTTGCTGGACTTGCAGCCTTTCTCGGACGTATATCGAGTCGACCGTGTGCGATACCTTGAAGATAGACCTGTGGTATTTGTAACAAACTACATTCGCCCAGAGCTGTTTCCGAACCTGCTGGACTACGATTTATCAAATTCACTGACCGACATTTATCGCGATCATTATGGCGTGACGTATCAAAAGATTCGCTACCGCATTTCAACCAGCACCTTGTTGGGTGAAATGGCTCAGGCACTTCGCGCAACAGCAGGCACGCCAGCGATGGTGGTAGAGCGTATCAACTACAACCAACACGACGAGTTGATTGATTGCGATATCGAGTATTGGCGACACGATGCCATCAGTATTGAATCTCTGGCAGAACTCAATCGTTAAGTGGATTTTCTCATTATCTAAGGCTCCATCTCGGAGCCTTTATTTTATTCAAATAGGAACATTGAAATGGATTTGTTGGCGATTAGTCTTGTCGTTTTTTCTGCTGTTCTCCATGCAGGCTGGAACATCCTTGGTAAAAGCAACTCAGGGTCTGGGCTCGCGTTTACCATGGCGGCTAGCTTTTCTGCCTGTGCCATTCTTACCCCTTATTTGATTTGGTATTTGGCAACCATTGGCTGGACATCATTGCCAAGTGAATTTTGGGGATTGCTGTTCATTAGCGGCATTTCACAAATGGTCTATCTGGTCGGTTTGATTGTCGCTTATAAGCACGCTGATGTGGGTGTGGTTTATCCGATTGCTCGGGCACTGCCTGTGATGATGGTCGGCGCAATCAGTGTGGCTCTAGGGCATCAATTATCCAGTCAGCAGTGGCTTGGATTCTTGCTGATAACCCTTGGTTGTATGCTGGTTCCACTGACGAATTTTCGTCAAATGACATCGGGATCTTACTTTAACGTCGGTGTGTTCTGGGCATTGATTGCCGCAATAGGCACAACGGGTTACTCGGTGGTCGACAAAGAAGCACTCAGTTTACTCACTGAACAAGCATCAGAGATCTTGAGTGATCACTACAGTGCGATCTTTTACTTAGGCGTGCAGTTTTGGGCGATAGGTATTCCTGCCCTTGTGTGGTGCTTAGTCACGGGTAAGTCAGGTGAGATTAAGACAGCGTGGCAGATCCGCAAAACAGCCAGTATGGCAGGAGTAATGATGGCATCAACCTACGGCTTGGTGCTATTCGCGATGACCATGACCGACAACGTCAGCTTAGTTGTGGCACTAAGGCAAATCAGTATTGTATTTGGATTGTTTATGGGGATCTATTTCTTGGGAGAGAAGTGGTGTCTAACTCGTTCTGTAGGAATCACCCTGATGATCACAGGTTTGATTCATGCTCTGACATGATTCAATAGAGAAAGTGTCCGGCTGGATTTGACCAGGACAACAAACAAGAAAAACCCAAGCAATAGCTTGGGTTTTTCTATTTCTTACTGGCAGTAAATTAGCTTTCCGCTTCAACCATTTGCGGTTGCTCATCTGCTCGTGCTGCTGCAAGCATTTTGCGGATGATCATTGAAGAGAGCAGCGCAATTGCGACCATTACGACTGCAAGAATTGTCAGTAGCTGGAAGTACTCACCGTAAACCGTTTGTACGATCTCTTGGGTGATTTGCTGGCCTTTCTCTAATGCGATAGATGTGGAGAATACCGCACCAACGATCCCGCTTAGGGCCATAGCGACGGAAAATAGCGAGACTGAGAAGCCTTCGATGTGCTTAGGTGCAACCGACAGAATAAACGCCACCACCAAGCTACCAACGATAACTTCAGCGAATGCTTGGAAGAAGTGGATGGCAAGGAACACTTCAGGACGAATAATGACATCTTCGCCGACATTCATGACCGCCATCGTCAGGATACCAAACGCGATCGCAGTAAAGATGAAAGCAAAACCAATCTTAGTGGCTGTTGAGAAATTGATGCCTTTCTTTTCCAAAGAAGAGAAAGTCATTGAAATCACTGGACCTGCAACAATACACCATAGTGGGTTCATCGCCATTGAGGCTTCTGGTGCGATTGGGATCAAGTTGAACAGATCACCACGCATTGTGTTGATGGTGACCATTGTCATAGATGTCATCATCTGACCGTAGTAAACAAAGAAACAGGTCGTTAGCACTGTCATGATTAGGATAGTACCCATTTTCAGTGCGTCAGATCTACCTGATTTAAACATCAGCGAGATGAAGTAAAGAATCGCGGCAGCGCCAATCGCATAAACGATATTTTGACCAATATCCATGTTAGAGAACATGAAGAATACTAAGCCTACCATCGCCGCAGATAGGGTAAGGAAAGCGATCCAGTTTTTTGCGCTAACTGGTTTCTGGTCGATGTCTGCACCTACGCTAACCAGTTGTTTGTTGAATAGGACCAGTACCGCAAACGCGAAAGCCGCCATAACAGCTGAGAGTGAGAAGCTGCCGTGGAAACCAATAACAAGCACAAACATCGGGAATAGGTACTGACCTAATAGTGCTCCGACGTTGTTTACCGAATAGTTGACAGGGTAGCCGTTTTCAAAATCTTCTTCTGAAGCAAAAGTGCGTTTGTAAAGGCTAGGGTAAGAAGGAGACATCAAACCGCGCGCATAGCTTGCTAGAGCAATACCCACCAAGCTCATCGGGATATTGGTTGCTGAAGCACCCAATACAAGTAGCGTGTAACCTGTAGCAAAAGTGCCGTATGCGATAGTTAGAGAGCGGTAGGCACCAAGGAACTTATCCGCTATAAAACCGCCCGCGATCGCAAACAGCGGTCCGATAGAAGAAAATGCGCCCACGACCATCATAGTATCCGCTTCGCTATAGCCTAAATCTTCTAAAAAGAAGCGGGTTAGAATCACCATTACACCATAGAATGATAATCCAAACATGGCTTGGCAGAACATCATTGATTTATTGAGTTTATTCCACATAATAGTCTCTTTTAGATCCTGTAACACAGAATTAACAACTTAATATTAATGAATCTGTGGTATGTTATAAATTGAAACAATTATCGCAGAAATAATGCTTGATGCACTAAGTTTTATCAGATTCGCATAAATTAATGTAATGTTATTGATCTAAATCGTTTGCCTTGGATATTTGTTGAGCAGCGATAGTTAGTCATTCAAGTTCAAATCTATTCTTAGTTAGAAATCTTTGTGTTAGTCTGCGCTGCAAGCTTGAATTTGTAAAAGGAACGTAACGTTATGAAAATTTTCAGTAACTTCGATAGCGGTAGTATAGAAGTCGTTAATACCACCAATATGGATGATATTCAGCTTAGAATCCCTAATGACAATCAGTCTGAGTTTTATCAGTGGTTCCATTTTCGTCTAGAGTCTGAAGCTGAACAGCCTCACACGTTCAAAATACTGGATCTGAAAAACTCAGCGTATCCAGAAGGTTGGAACGGTTATGACGTGGTTGCTTCTTATGACCGTGAAGAGTGGTTTCGAATTCCGGCAGACTTTGATGGCGACACACTGACATTTACTGTGATTCCTGAGCGTCGCTCTATCTATTTCGCTTACTTCGCGCCTTATACCTACGACCGTCACCTTGATCTCCTGCATATGGCGCAAAGTGCGCACCATTGTCAGCTTGAAACCTTGGGTCATACACTTGATGGCAATGATATGAGCCTACTCACTTTTGGTGAGCCAGAAGAGGGCAAAAAGAAAATCTGGTTGATTGCACGCCAACATCCAGGTGAAACCATGGCTGAATGGTTTATGGAGGGGTTCATACAGCGACTACTGGATGACGATGACACAACGGCGCGTGCCTTGCTCGAGAAAGCCGTCCTATACGTTGTGCCTAACATGAATCCAGATGGCGGTATTCGAGGCCACCTACGTTGCAACGCAATTGGGGTCAACCTAAACCGTGAATGGCAAACGCCTTCAATGGAACGTAGCCCTGAAGTCTACCTAGTGCGAGAGCGTATGCTTGCAACGGGGGTTGATATGTTCTTGGACATTCATGGTGATGAAGCGATACCGTATAACTTTGTAGCGGGCTCTGAGGGAATACCATCGTATGATGAGCGCCATGCTAAGTTAGAGCAAGCGTTCAAAGATGTCCTAAAAACGGTCACGCCAGAGTTTCAGGATGAGTTTGGTTACGATAAAGACGAAGCAGGCAAGGCGAACCTGACGGTTGGTTCTAACTGGGTGGGTGAACAGTTCAGATGTTTGTCATACACAGTAGAGATGCCGTTTAAAGACAATAACGATTATCCCGATCCACTTTACGGCTGGTCTCCGGAACGTAGCGTTAAATTCGGACACGATATGCTGAGCGCAGTGTTCGCTGTCAGCGATAAGATCTAATCGCGCTATAATGAGCAAAACACTCAACCCTTGAGACGAATCTCAGGGGTTTTATTAGGAGTGTTATTCACATGGCGGAGCCATATGGATCACGGCCAATCCGCCTAATGATGTTTCGCGGTATTTTTTATTCATGTCTTTACCTGTCTGGTACATAGTCGCAATCACCTTGTCTAGAGAGATAAGACACTTACTGGTGCGTTTTAGCGCCATACGTGAGGCGTTAATCGCTTTCATTGCCCCCATCGCATTTCGCTCGATACAAGGCACTTGAACCAGTCCGCCAATAGGATCACAGGTCATGCCTAGCGAGTGTTCCATCGCAATTTCTGCCGCGATACAGATTTGTTCATTGCTGCCTCCGCGCAACGCTGTGAGGCCCGCAGCAGCCATAGATGACGACACACCAACTTCGCCCTGACAGCCTACTTCTGCCCCAGAAATGGACGCATTGGTTTTGTAAAGAATACCAATCGCCCCAGCAACGGCCAGAAAGTCTTTGAGTTGTTTGGTATCTAATTCTTTAATAAAACGGTGGTAATACATGAGAACCGCAGGAATCACGCCCGCTGCACCGTTAGTTGGAGACGTTACGACCTGGCCGCCAGCGGCATTCTCCTCACTGACGGCAAAAGCAAACAGGTTGATCCAGTCCATAATTTCCATCGGATCATTTTCTATTGCCGCATTTGCCTCAAGCTTCTTCAGAAGGTTAGGTGCGCGTCGGGTTACGTTGAGGCCGCCCTCTAGAATGCCTTCAGTCTCAAAACCTCGTTGCATACAAAGCGTCATCACTTTCCAAATCTGGTCTGCTTTACGAACGATTTCCTCTTCACTGAAAAACTGGAGTTCATTTTGCAAGATCATGCCGCCAAGGCTTAAACCATTTGCTTCTGCCATTTCTAGCATTTGATCTGCGCTGGTAAACGGGAAAGGAACGTCAACTTCGTTTTGACCACCGCCTTCTTTGAGCTCTTTTTCTGTTGCGATAAAGCCACCACCCACAGAATAATAAGTCTCGAACGCGATTTGGGTGCCTAATGAATCATAGCCGGTGATAGTCATTCCATTTTCATGCAGAGGTAGGTTATCTTTGTGAAAAAGAATATCGCTATCGTAGCTGAAGTTGATCGTATGCGCTCCGGCAAGGCAAAGTTTTCCCTCTTCGATTGTTGAGCTTAATGCTTGTTTCGCGCTGGAGATTTTGATGGTGTCCGGTCTGTTGCCAAGTAAGCCAAGGATGACCGCGCGATCAGTGTGGTGACCTTTACCCGTTAAGGAGAGTGAACCATAAAGATCCACTTGAATGCGACTGACACTGGCTATCGAGGAGGCGAGAAGGCGGGTAAAATGATAACCCGCGAGCATCGGACCGTTAGTATGGGAACTGGAAGGCCCGACCCCAACTTTAAAAATATCAAATATTGACAGCATAAACTTAACTTCCTGTTTGAATGGCCGGTACTTCGGACTCTTTTAATAACAAGTATGGCATGTGCCGAGCAATTGCACGTTTGCCAGTGTGATCATCAACATATTAATCCAAGCTAACTTAGCGATAAGGTCAATACTTGTACAGTTTCTCGTATCGTTAGTAGGAATAATTGAGACATGAGTAAATAATGGACATTATCAATGTTGTGCTAGTTCTCGGAAAACGACTGGTCGATAACACGATTACGGCTGAAGGTCGCTCAAGAGTGGAAGCCTTGATAGCGCTTTTAGCAACAAAAGACTTGCGTCAAACGGTGGTGCTATTTTGTGGTGGAGTCACTGAAGGACAGACTGTGACTGAGGCGCAAGCTATGTATGATTACTTCAAACGCTGCGTTGCTGGTGCCAATCTCAATCCACCATATTTGCTGCTTGAAGACCAATCCACCAACACCATTGAGAATATTAGTAATGCTGCCAACAAATTGATTGAGAGTGGTCTCTGTGCGAAGGGAGAGGGGATCAATGTCCAACTCGTCTCGAACGACTACCACCTCAAACGGATATTTGAAATACAGGCGTTGATGGATGAGCAGGGCTTATTGCGTGTATTGGAAAAGCGATGTGCTGAGACGGGACTACCCATCAAGATTGATAGGGCGGTTGGTGCTCACTATTCAGTGCCTTATCCGCACGACAATGAGTTTAGTCGAGTGTTTTTGCTACTCGATGAACTGACTACATATCGAGTTTATCTTCAAGGATACGTGTCAAATGTCTTTAAACGGCCATTGGCTGATGTGAGAGAGCAACCGTATCAAATTGCTCGTAATGCACTTATTGAGCTTGAAAAATGTATAGGGGATGAAGAGACGCTTGCTGATCTTGATGCGATAAAAAGGGCAGTCGAAATGACCACCCCGCAATTGAGTCGCGAAGAAACGTTACAACAGCTCAAGCGGCTTGATGTGACGCTGACGAAGCTTAATCGCCAGTACGATCCTGAGCGTCAGATTTTGTGAGAAGGTAATAAGTCTTAACTGCACTCAGTGAAATCAGGCTGTAGCAAAGCAGCTCGATCGCTTCTTCAGATAGGTTTTTTACCTCTCGCAGATAGTGCTCTTCCATCACGGAGTGCCAGAACGAGCCCATCCCGTACAAACGAGAAAATACCAGCAGCAACACCACAGCGGTAATCAATATCGGCATATATCGACTGTTTAAGATCTTGGCAAGCTGTTGAATTGAATCACTTCCTCCACGGTAAGCATAAAAGCACGCAGAAAATGTGACCAAAAGGGCTGGGATAACCCACGCACCATGAAATATCAAATCAAACCACACATCGGATTCGCGTATAAACAGCACAGTAAAGAAGCCGCCAAACAGTATCGATGCGTGACGAATAGAGCGATTGCGTTGGGCTAATAGAAAGAACGCCAAGCATGTGACCGCAAGCATGAGTGATTGAGCCAACTCTGTCATAGAGCTTTCACTTAAACCATGATGAAGTAGATTAAAATCGACGCGCAAGCAGAGATTCACAAAGATACTGAGTGCGGCTAGAACCAAGACATTAAGGGCAACTCGTTGGAAGGTCGCTTTTGAGCTAACAGTGACTACGGCGCAGTGATCGGCTGGGTGATCGGTTGAGGTTTGGCATTTCATGGCATCTATCGCCTTTGTGTAGAAATTTTTTAGTGATTTTCGTCACATTTTATTTTCGCCTCGGTTCCTTTGTCAGAGAAATGTCATAACTGAACAGTGTACACTTAAGATCAAAAAGAGAGAGACAGTGCTCTCTCTTTCATCTCGCCAAACGAATCGGTTTCTCGTGCCAACCCGATTCAGCTCAAGCAATTAGCTATTGTCGCTCTGTTGCTTATGATTGTTTCGGTAGTACTCCCACTGCTCAACGCGTTGATCGTCTTGGAATACGCAGTAGGTGACTCGTTTAGCATCTTCAGTCACCGTTTCAAGCGCTCCACCTTGCTGGACACAATAAACCGCAGCTGGGTTAGCAAGAGATGTGTACTCTTTCACTTCGTATTCGTCTGGCTCGCTCGCGCAGCCTGCGAGTAATACAGCACTGGACACTGCCAGAGCTAAATAGGTATTTCTCATAGAGTTTCCTCAATTGAATCAATTGGTAGCATATCGAGTATAGAGGATTGAACTAAAATTTCTGTCTTGAGTTTGTTAAAAAGTAGTCGATGTCTAAAATTAAAAGTAACAATTCAACACACTTATAAATAAGCACAAAGATTATTGCTAAGTATGTTGTGTCCCTAAAATAATTCGAAGCATAGGAAGTGTCAGATGTCGGATAGAAAACATCGACTTGTAACTCGTAGTGATTTTGATGGATTGGTTTGTGCCGTACTACTTAGGCAGTTAGAACTGATTGATGATATTAAATTTGTTCACCCTAAAGATATGCAAGACGGCGTTGTGGAAATTACGGGGAACGATATCGTGACCAATCTGCCATACGTTGAACAAGCCCACCTTGTCTTTGACCATCACTTGTCTGAAGTGATACGCAATCAGGGTGAAAGAAAGAACCACATTATCGACCCAAACGCTCCCTCAGCCGCGCGTGTTGTTTGGGAGCATTATGGTGGTGAGCAAACTTTCCCCAGTCGCTGGCTTGATATGATGGCTGCTGTGGACAAAGGGGACTCCGCTCAGTTTAGTCGCGATGAAGTGCTCGACTCTACAGGCTGGAACCTACTCAACTTCTTGATGGACGCCCGCACAGGGCTAGGGCGTTTTCGAGATTTTCGAATTTCGAACTACAGCTTGATGATGGATCTGATTGAGTATTGTAAAAACCATACCATTGATGAAATATTACGATTGCCTGATGTGAGAGAGAGAATCGACCTCTATCGTGAACATGAAAACTTGTTTAAACAGCAGATCCAGCGTTGTGCAAAGGTTTACAACAATCTAGTGGTGCTGGATTTGACCGAAGAAGAGGTCATCTATGCTGGTAATCGCTTCATCATTTACGCGCTCTACCCACAATGTAATATCTCAATCCACAAAATGTGGGGCTTCCAAAAGCAGAACACAGTATTTGCAACCGGAAAATCGATATTTGATCGCAGCTCTAAGACCAATGTGGGGGAACTGATGCTCAAATATGGTGGTGGTGGACACAAAGCTGCTGGCACCTGTCAGATTGACAACCAACGAGCAGATGAAGTTGAGCAAGAACTGATCAAAGCCATCACCTCAGACGGTTAAGCACAAAAAAGCCCCAGCGCGATTGGCTGGGGCTGCAATGTTTGCTTGTATGCTAAGCCCTAAATCGGCATAACACGGTTACGGCCTAGCTGTTTGGCCTCATAAAGTAGTTTGTCGGCTCTCTCAATCAGTGAATCTGGCGACTCTCCTGGCTCTAGCTCGGCAACACCTAATGAAATAGTGATATTGCCGACCGACTTAGCGGTACGTCTGTCTTTAACGGTAAGCTTTTCAATGGTTCGTCTCAGACTTTCAGCAAATTGTCTAGCGATGCGAAGAGACTTATTTGGAATAATCAGCGCAAACTCTTCACCACCGAAGCGGTACGCATGAATCCCTTCTCGGCAACTCAATTGCATCCTACGAGCAATTCCTTTAATAACCGTATCTCCGAACAGGTGTCCGTACGAGTCGTTGAAGTTCTTGAAGTGATCGATGTCAGCAAGGATTAAACACATTTTCTGCTCTGCTCGACACAGTGTTTTAATGTCACTATCGAATGCGCGACGGTTGTAAAGGCTGGTTAGTGCATCAAAAAGTGCGTCTTGCTGCACTTCGGCTAATTGACTTTTAAGCTGATTGATCTCTTTCGCCGCGTTTGCAAGCTGGCTGTTGAGGAATCGAGTCGAATTACGAATCTCTCTTGATTCTGCCACCAGTTGTCTTATCACGGTCATCACTTCTTCGAGAGAAACCGATTCATCTTCCACTCTTTCAAGGCTGTCAAAGCTCTTATCAATCAGTTGTGAAAATTCAGAGGTGTCAGAGAGGGTGTCAGTCATTGAACTGGCTACTTCGTTCACCAGAATCTCAATATTAGCCCGAAGATTCCTCATGTCGGTTTCAGAACGAGTGGCAACATAGTTGTTATAGAGTTGTTCGCCTGCCGCGGGTGGGCAGATGCCATAGTTTTCTAAAACGCTGTCTAGTTCTCTGTTTAGCTGAGGGATCGCGTTGTCTACATAGGTGTACCAAAGTGCATAGTTTGCTGGGGTAGCAGCTACGTGATTTTTCATCATTAGCGGGACGGCTTTTTTTAAATTTGCCGTCGATTTTTTAAAGTCGTCGTCTGTCATGTTTTATGAGCATTCTTACTCTAGGCACCTGTTCGTTAAGATTAGCGGATAAAACGCATAGATGCTTGATTTACTAATACTTTGTTCTGACTTATTGATTGATTAAATGAACTTTAGCACATCTAAATACTAGAAGCTGTATAGAGATTGAGCAAATGAAGCGTGACGAATTTAACATCCTGACTGTTGGCGCTTATTCGCCGACAATAACTTCGCTTCTTACGTTGCCTTCTTCCAGTCTGCTAGCACCACGTAACATAGCCTGAATCAAATCGCCAGCGTTGAATTTTTCTAGTGCTTCATGTGCTCCCACTTGCTGAGCACGTTCTACACAAATCTCGCTAGAGAGTGAGGTATGTAAAATGACATAACTGTTACTCAACTCTCGTTCATTTTGGGTCTCGAATGCCAGTTCATAACCATCAAGCCCAGGCATTTCAATATCACTCACTAACATATCGATAGCCTCGCCTTTGGCTGCGCATGCACGCATTAACGCCAAGGCATCCAGCCCGTTGTTACAGATTTGATAGGGGATATTGATACTATCAAGGGCATCAGACAGTTGCTTACGAGCGATAGATGAGTCATCAACCAACAGAATTCTGAGGGCTTTTAAGCGCTCTCGCTCAATATCAGTGAGCATAGGAATATTGGTGGACTCATACTGAGGATAGATTTTTGACAACAGCAGCTCGACATCGAGCATTTGTACAATCTGATCCTTGTATCGGGTAATACCCGTAACGAACACATTATTGCCAGCCGTTTTTGGTGCGGATTCTATCGACTTCCAGTCACATTCAATAATCTTTTCGATGGAGCGAACCATAAAGGCGACTATTGTTCGTAGACAGTCAGTCACAATCAAATAGCATGAATCATACTCTTCTGGCTGAATGGGACGAAAACCGATCGCAGCGGGCATATTTATCACTGGAATGGTCTTATTACGAATAGTGACCGTTCCAATGACATGATGGTGTGAATAAGGGATCTGTGTTGTTGGTTGGTATGGGACGATTTCGCGTACTTTAAGTGTACCAATAGCAAATAGCTGTTTGTTACTGGTGAGAGTAAACATCAGCATACCTTGCGATTGATTTGCTTTACTATGTGTCTTGGCCATTCCATCTTCATCCGAGTACTTGTTACCTTACATGGTAATGTAAAACCATTTAGGGTCAATGAACCTATATCAATTTTGTTATCGTTTGACTGCGAGTCAGATATTTTCAATATTATTAACTCATCGCTTAGATGAAGATCTCATTTTGATCGGGTACAATCGGCCCCATATTAGTTACCAATCACGAGGCATTAACATGGCCAATACAGCAGCTGCTCTGCATATTCTTGTTAAACATAAAGAACAGGCAGAAGACATCATTAAACAGCTTAAAAAGGGCGCTAAATTTCAGACATTAGCAAAGAAGTATTCGACCTGCCCGTCGGGTAAGCGTGGTGGTGACCTTGGTGAGTTCAGATGTGGGCAAATGGTGCCTCAGTTTGACAAAGTCTGTTTCTCTGGCGAAACGCTTGTTCCGCACCTAGTGAAAACTAAGTTTGGTTGGCACGTTGTGAAAGTGCTTTACAGAACATAAGGTTTGAATGCTGTACAGAGCTTGTCAGAGTCTCAAACCTAATCTGTACCGCCTCTTATAGCCAATCAAAACAGCAATAGATGGCAGATGCAAACTGATCTGCCATCTTCGTTTATTTTTGCTCACTTAATCAAAGACTCTGTACAGTAATGGCGACAATCTATGATTAAAAGCGGTGGTTTATTAGTCAGTCATATCCATATAAACTACTTTATATGCGGTTGACGATTTGAATACACGAACTTTAAACCCTACCTCATTTAAAAAATCATAGTTATGCCCTGCGATTGCAGGCCAAACTGCAATTGCAGATAGTCGAGTGGTACCCGTATTGATCAATCGGTGGGCAATAAAGCCTGGAATATGATGCACGCTGCCTGGGAAGACTTTCTCAATGGACACTTCTCCTTGCTCTGTTTGCATGAGTAATAACCCTTCACCCTGCGAGCCCAAATAGAACTCTGCTTGCTCTTTGCGTTGGTGAATGTGCCCTCGGGTCATGTGGAACTCGTCGCCTACACAACCGGGTTCGATATGCGAAACACCAAAGTTTAGCTCTCCTTCTGCTTGCTGCGCAGGTAGCATTTCTACTTGGTAGATGATTTGGTCCTGTGCACTTGCGGCACGTAGGGTTTCGTCGGCAAATACGCCTTCAAGTGCGCCAAGCGTGGTTTCTTTGCAGACAACGTTTTTTGCATCAATATGACCTGTTAAGTAATTGATGCTTGGAGGAATAGATAAATGCATGTTAGTCCTTATCCGCTATTCTGAGTAGTTCAGAAAATGCGAGAAATAGATGGTAAAAACTGCTCGCAGGAGAGTGGCTATTTAACGGCTCTCCCGTGCTATTTACTTGATCGACCCATAATCCGGGTAATGCTGGATCTAAATAATGGACAAAGATGTTTTCCACCGCTTGAGTGATGGCGATTCGGCGACTGTCGCTTGGGGCTCGCTCCCAAAGTGCAATACACGCTTTTAAGTATTCGGTTTGACACCAAAGGCGCGATGTTGGACGCAAGGGCTTTCCATTGGCGTATATCTCGTCCCTAACCAGACCATTGTCGTTATGCCCATATTGCTGTGCAAAGCGGTACAACACATCAATTTCATTGTCGACACAAGCGCCAGTGAGTTTATGGTAATGGTTGAGTAACCAGATCCACTCATAATGATGGCCTGGATCGATGTGGGAGCCTGTTTCAAAGTCAAGTGAGAAATCGGCCTGAAAGAACTCAGCTAAATGGTCACTTTGCATGAAATGAGCTTGGAACAAATGATAGATTTGTGTTGCTCGCTCCAGCCAAATAGGGTTGTCGGTATGTTCGTAGCTGACCATTAACGCTTCGAACAAATGCATGTGAGGATTTTGCCCTTTGTTGACAGTGTTGCCTTCAGTCAGGAAAAAGCCACCTTGTTCCGTATCCCTAAGATATGTTGAGATGTGTTGGTAAATGGTTTCCATTGCGGCTAGAGTAATATCATTAGCCGCTAGTCTGTAATACCAGGCAAACCCAAGAAGTGCGAAAGCTTGCTCGTATAAGTTAATTGCCTCACTACTACTGTCATTGTTTTTGCACAGCGCAAAACGATAACCGGATGATGGTGAGCCAAAGTATGTAAATCCTTGTTCAATGGCAGCCAAAACTTGATTACGACCGTCAATTAGGTTGAGTTTTGTAGCATGGGCGAAGACGTAAACTTGACGTGGCTGCACGCGAAATCTGTGTAAATCGTCATTAAACTCTTGTCCGTCGGAGAGTAAGCCTTCGGCAAAAATCCCGCTTTGATTGGATTGTGCTTTTTGCCATCGAGGTAGGGCATGTTGAGAAAGCCAGTGTTGGCAACGAGCGATTTGAGATGTTAGGGAGTCCATGGTTTACTCCAAAGAATAGGGCACTCAATGAGTGCCCTAGGTATTGAGAATTAGAAGAGACCGATAGCGACACCGATGAAAGAGATAACCACAAGCGAAAGCATTGCTTTTACAGGGCTAAGACCTTTTTTCGCCATCGCAAACCAAGTGCCTAACACGACAATTAATGGCAGCAGTTTAGGGAAAATTCCGTCGAGCATCATTTGCACGTTGATGTCGACGCCGTCTTTGGTTGCAAACTCAAGTCCAGTGCCTAGGTTGACATAACTAGCCGCAACACCGCCCATGACAAAGACACCTAATAACGACAGTGCTTCACGAATCTTAGTTGAACGGTGGCTGACAAGCATCTCAACGGAGCCTGCGCCCATCTTGTAGCCTTTCATAAACAGATGGTAAGAGCCGATAATAGCGATAGCGTTAAATGCCACGATATAGAAGATCGGGCCTAACATGCTACCGCCAGCGGCTAGTGCCATACCAATACTGAGTAAGATAGGTACTAACATACCCGGAATCATGGAATCGCCAATACCAGCAACTGGTCCCATCAAACCGACTTTGAGTGTATTAATGGTCTCGCCGTCAATCGGCTCGCCGTTGGCTTTCTTCTCTTCCATACCCACAGCCATACCATTGATGATAGCGCCCAACTGCGGTTCGGTGTTGTAGAAGGAGGCATGGCGTTTCATCGCTTCTTTTCGGTCTTCTTGATTCGGGTAGAGCTTTTTCAAAGCAGGCATCATACCAAGACAGAAGCCAAACGACTCCAAGCGTTCAAAACTCATCGATGATAGGTTATACATCATCCATGCACGCCAGCATTTCTTTAGGTCTTTTTTGTCGAGTGCGACCTTTGGTTCGATCTCACTACCAAATTTGTTGTGTTGTACAGTCATTAGAATTCATCCTCGTCATCATCAGCCTGTTGAACTGGCGCAGCGTTAGCTGTTTGTGGTTCTGGTTTGTAGTTGTAATGAAGTAGAGCGAATAGTGCGCCAATCATTACCAAACCCACCATGTTGAGGTTTAGGAATACGATGCCAACGAAACCGACTAAGAAATAAATCAGCATCGTAGACTCCTTGATAATCTGCTTTAACAGAATTGCGATACCCACAGCAGGTAAGATGCCACCTAGAACCGTCATAGTGTTAATCACCAAATCGGGGAGGCTAGCCATAAACCCTTCGATGTATTGGTTACCGAAGTAAACCGCAATAAAGGTCGGAATAAAGCGCATCAAGAAGTTGGTGACCTGCGGGTAAATGGCGGAGTTCATGTACATGCTTTTCTCATCACCAGCTTCTATGGCTAAATCCGCCTTATGGTTCCAATAGGAGTTAATGACCATCATAAAGTTGAAGATGATGGTGCCTGCGATACCGATGGTTGCGGCAATAGCAACGGCTACTTCCACGCCCTGTCCAGACATGATACCGAGCGCGACAGCAGGATAGGCGACAAAGTTAAGGTCGGCTGGCATGGAGCCGCCAGGTGTTACCATAGCGATGTAAACGGCTTGTACCGCTACACCAACCATGATGCCAGTTTGAATATCACCTAAGATGATACCCACCAACATACCGGACACGAGTGGTCGAGTGATAGTGTACCAACCACCGGTTAGTCCAAGTAACCAAGGGGTGGAGAGGGCACCGAGATAGCAGAGTATCCCGATAAATACTGCTTCTAAAAACATAATGTCATCCTTTAGCTCACGTATTAGTCTCTCCACTTTTGAAGCTAAAAGCCGCGCCAAAAGTGGAGGTTGTTTTGTTGTTATTTCAGTTTTTGCAGTGCATCTTGCCAGGTGTAGGAACTGGCATCAGGAACCAATCTGAAGTCGATGTGGTGACCGTCTTCTGAGAGGTAGTTAAATGCAGATATTTCTTCTTGGTTGACGCATTGGTTGCCGCCAATTGTCGTTGTGCCTTCTCTAGCGCTCATTGGGCCAACGTTGATTTTGTTATTGAGATTTTCAAGGCTAATACCCGCTTCGCGAATACGGCACAGCGTGACTGGAGATTTCGCGATGACGAAATACTTCTTGTCGCTGGCGATCACCTTCGGTAGCTTGCTGACGGCGGTAGCCGTGTCAAATAGCCAAACTTTAACGTCGGTTACGGCGCCTTTCATGACTTGTGATAGCAATGGGTCAGCTGCTACAGCATCGTCAATGGCCACGATGCCATCACAAGGAAGTTCTTTTGCCCAACGAGTCATTAACTGTCCATGAATAACGCGGTCGTCGATACGCACAAATGAAATAGCCATAGTGTTTCTCCTTAAAAATAGTCTTCTTGTGACAGCTCTACTGGCTTGGCAACCACAACCGTTTTTAGCGCTTCTTGCTGCAAGGTCGCTGCAACCGATGAAGCGTCCGTCTCTTCAACAAAGTCTGCCGTCATTAAAAGTGTTGGGAAGTTAACCCCGGTTACGACTTCCACCTTGGGATTTAAATCTGGGTTGAATGCGTAAGTGCAAGCTACGTTGTAGGGTGTGCCGCATTCCAAATCGCATAACACAATAATGCCGTCGACATTGGGCGCTATCGCATTGATTTCATGGTGAAAATCGTGTTTGAATTGCTCTATGCCTCCCTCTTCGGTCAGACAGATCGCAGTCGTGTTATTGAGTTCGCCAAATACCATGTTGGCGCTACTGATAAGTGCAGTGGCTAATGGGCCGTGACTGGCTACGATAAAATGGAGCATGATTAACCTCTTACGAACGCTTTAATAGTGGCAATTTCTTTTCCTTCGCTTTCGCCATATGGTTGGATGACATAAGCGTCTATGTGAGCTGGGATAACGAAGGTTTCGGCATAATGAACAACAAATGGCTCAAATTTATTGTCTGGACTCAAGATAATTGCCTCCCTACCTTCGACTAAGTTCAGAACATTGACGGTTCCCTCAGTTTTATGAAGAACGGGTTTGCTGAACCAGTGGCGTCGGGTCTCGATAAACTCACGCTCATGCAGGCCCGTTTTCTCTTCTCTCCAGCCTTCGCCTTCTGCGATTGGTGTAATAGCGTTAACTAAATGCTCCTGACACCATTCCGTGTTGCGCTCCCATTGAATCACTTCTTTGCCATGGTCCAAATGTACTGGTCGTGGCAGGTTATCAAGCCCTAGACGATCCCAATCCCACAGTTTGAAAGTGAAGATATATGGGGTTGCACTGATTTCAAGCACCATTGAGTCGGAGCCCGAGCAGTGAATAGTGCCGGCAGGGATTAAGAAATGGTCGTGCTTTTTCGCTGGAAATTGATTGATAAAGCGCTCATCATCGAATGACTTTTCGCCGCGTTGCGCTGCATATAAATCATCCATCATTTCATCTGGGTTGATGCCAGACTTAGTGCCAAGATATACACTGGCTTTTTCTCCAGCGTCTAACATGTAATAGCTTTCGTCTTGGGTATAGTGCATCCCAAATTCGTTCTGAATGTACTCTGTTAGAGGGTGTACTTGCAGGCTTAGATGCTGACCTTGCATGGTATCGAGGAAGTCGAATCGAATTGGGAACTCTGCGCCAAAACGTGCATGGACACTGTCGCCTAAGAGTGCGCGCGGTTGTGTTAATACCAAGTCTTGCGATGGTATTTCGACAACAACGTCACCGTATTTAAGCAGTAAGCTGTTTTCTTCAGGTACGCAGTCAAAACACCATGCATAGTTTGGCTTGTCTTGCTCGAGGTCGCAGACTTCTTTCATCCATTGACCGCCCCAGACCCCTGGGTCAAAGAAAGGCACCAGTCTAAATGGTTGAGTTGTCGCTTGTTGTAAGCCGGCGTTGAACGCTGTGCCAGAGACCATTTTAGGGTCAAAAGCGGTGTTAGTGTCTAATAGAAAATCGACGTCAGACAGCAGTTTGGTCTTATAACGGTCGAATACTCGCCACTCGATAAAGAATGAGCGTTTGTATCTACGTAATACATCCTCATCGTAGTTTTCTGCGCCCCAGTTCCCGAGCTCACCACGGCGGAAGCGTTGTTGGACTTCCCAACGAGCGAGGTCAGCATAAATAAAGGTTTCCCCTTCAGCGACCAATCTTGCGCCATGGCCTAAAACAACGATTAAACCAGAATCAGTGTCTGTAACGGCTTGCTTTAGTTGTTGTAGCTTTTCACAGTCAAAGAACTCGTCCAGCTTGTGTGGTGCAATGACACCAAAGACTCGGTCATCGGTAATGTTGCGTTCTAACATAGCGAAGATATGTTCTTCGGAATATTTTGCGTCGTCCATTGACACCACTAAAGCGGGGGAGAGCGGAGCAACAAGCTGGTCGAGGATTTCATTGTGATTGACACCATGATAGGTATCGATCACCAAAATATGTTTATCTTGGTCCTGAAGGCGTTGTTCAATTGTGTCAACGATACTGCCCCAACCGCGAACGGCTGAGTGGTCAAAGCCCTTCACTTCTACATTTGGAAACTTGTCATAATTGGATTGACCAGATAGGTATTTCATACATCACCTTAAGTTAATCATTTGACTACAGTCTAATCACTCAGTTAATCAATCAACAAATAGGTTAACGCGGTTAACTACTCATTTAGCGTTCGTTAACCCTTGATTTGAAGGCTAACTTTGTAGTTAATCACATAATCATAGCGATAAAAGTCCGTGATTTGGGTTAATCGATTAATCTAGTTTTAATCAGGTAGGAAAGCCGTTATAACTGGCGCTAATTTCATTTACTGGAGTTCAACATGACGAAAGCAACCATCGCAGATGTGGCTAAGTATTGCAGCGTTTCTACCGCAACCGTGTCCATGGTATTGACGAACAAAGGGCGAATCTCTGCCACCACGCGTGAGCGGGTATTAGAAGCGGTTAAAGAGCTTGGTTATGTTTACAATCAGGCCGCTGCCAACTTGCGACACAAGCGCAGTAACCTAGTTGGGCTCGTCATACCGGATATCACCAACCCATTTTTCGCTGAAATGATTGCAGGACTTAGTCACTATCTTGAAGAGCAAGATTCGTTACTCTTTCTCGCAAACGCTGAAGAGAGCGTTGAGCGTCAAAGCAAGTTCATCGATTCGTTGTTGAGTCAGAATGCCGGTGGTGTAGTTATGTGCCCTGCGATGGAAACCGATCTGGACTTTCTGGAGACAGTACAAAGTCGTGGCTTTCCGATAGTGTTGGCTGTTCGACCTATTGGAGAAGATCAATTTGATTTCGTCGGAACCAATAACTTTATGGGCTTACAGTTGGCAACGGAGCACCTTATCAAAAAAGGCCACAAACATATTGCGTTCGTTGGTGGATTGGATATTTCGAAGACGCGTTCCCATCGTCTTGGGGGCTATATGTCAAAGTTGATTGAACATGGGATTCCTTTCAATGAACGATACATTCGAAGCTGTTCAGCGAGCCGCTCCGAGGGAGCGAAGGTAACAAGAGAGCTATTGGATCAACACCCTGAGATAACCGCCATTATTGGCTACCAAGATATTGTTGCTTTTGGAGTCATGCGGGCAATTAAAGATCTCGGTAAAACCGTGGGGAAAGATATCGCAGTTGTGGGTTTTGATGATGTTGCGGAATCTGCCGATACCAACCCCTCGTTGACTTCAATTTCTGTCTCCGCAAGAGAAATAGGCCGAGCGGCGGGAGAGATTATTCTGTCACGCATGGAAGGCGACAAACAGCCATGCAAAAGCGTGGTGTTCCCACCCAAACTGGCGGTGAGAAGCTCATGTGGTGGTTGAGTTGAAATTTACGATTGAGCCATACCACTTAGCTAGTGGTATTTATGGTGTGTGTCCTTTCAATTTTTAAAATGAATGCGCCGATTGTCGCTAAAAGCGTTTGAGGTGATTTAAGGGGGGGGACAAGTCACTTTTAACCCCGAATAGGAAATTGACTACATAATTCGTCCCTTGTTTATTCTATTCTGGTTCTGTTAATTTTGATACTTATTTTGTGTTAGCACTGTTATTACAAAAATATAAACGTAATTTGAATCGGAATATATGTTTTTTAAAAAGAAAAAAATGGTCAAAACCCCCGACCTTAATCAAGATTTTATTGAGTCTTTATATGGATCTCTGGCCGTTATTGAGTTTACCCCTGAAGGGGAGATTTTAAATGCTAGTGATTTGTTTTTATCCTGTGTTGGATACCAAAGGCAAGAAATTATAGGTAAGCACCATTCTCTCTTTTGTTTAGAAGAAATTGCGTTATCGCAACAGTATTCCCATTTTTGGCACAATCTAAATAGCTGATCCTAATTATGCTTCACTTTTTGTACTCCATGACCACCGCTGGGAAACGATGAAATGTTATCCATAAAGTTTCGAACCCGTTTTAATAGTTGCCACATTGCTTTGCATTGATGATTCCGAGTTACTGTTTCATGTA